>JBAYAP010000076.1:0-6624 GCA_041669715.1 Acholeplasmataceae bacterium | reverse complement strand
TATTTTAACACAAATAAAGAGTAAACGTTTTCAATGAAAAAAATAATGTAAATTTACATTTTGTTACATTTTTTATTATATAATATACATGTATAAACAATCCTTTTAAATATTGTTTATATATAAATGTATTTTTCTCCCAAAAAATCATTTCGCGTCAACCACGCTTTAAGAGCTTATCTCGCCATCCTTAAGTTTCTTATAAAATGGTTACTCCCTTAAAATAGACCTCCTTTGTGAGGTCTTTTTTTACCTTTAAGAAAAATGTGTAATTTTTGCAAAGTTATGATATAATTAATAAAATTAATTAAAGAGAGAAAAGGAAGAATAAAAATGAAAAAAAATATAATATTAGCCATGTTTTTATTTCTTTCGCTACTACTCGTATCTTGTGTAAGTGACGAAGAGATAACAACTTATGAAATCACCTTTAATTCTAATGGTGGAACACAAATTGCAAGTCAATCTATTGAAGAAAGCGCACTGGTTACTGAACCTGAAAATCCAGTTAAACCTTCATCAGTATTTAGATATTGGTATATAGATGACAAAGATATTCCTTATGATTTTACTGATGTTGTTACATCAGACTTTAAATTAAATGCATTCTATGGTAGTGCAGATGTTATCATCTCTACTTCTGAAACATTTAATTTCAGCAATGAAACAACCGAATTTGACGTTGCTGATAATACTTTAGATTTATATTATACAAACGGCGGTTCAGTACCTTATGTTAAAGTTAGAGACTTCTTTGACTTGCTCGTTGGATTTATTGATCCTGAAACTGAATTCACCTTTACTGAAGATGAAACTGGACTTGAAATCTTTTATCAATATTATGATGAAGACGAAGATGAAACATATGATCTTACTTGCAACTTTGATTTAACAACAAATCTTATTACAACAAATGATCCAGGATTCTATTGGGCTTATATCTATTCAACAGAAACCAATTATGGTAGAAATATTGAATACTTATATGATTATGAATTAAATGAAACCATTGAAGGCACAGATGTTATCTATAACTTAAATACTTACAGTTTAGATTTAGCTTACTATGATGGTAGTATTGTTGCACCATATTATTTAGTTAATCAATTATTTGCTGGTTCTAGTTATTATAACGTATATTTTAATGGGGAATCACTCTATGGTGTTTATGGCCAAATTTCTTCAGCTGATGGACTCGTTTACATGAAAATGAAACGCACAAGTGTCAATGGTGAATCTGTTCCAAGTGATTTACTAAATCACTCATATAATATGTTAGCTTTTGACTTAGACTATTTTTATGGTTTAAAAGATTTTAAAGATATTTCAACATTCTATAATGTTTTATCAACTTATAAATCTAAATTATTATCTTCTGATTATGAAGTTGTTTCTCAAGCTATTACTGACCTATTATTAAAAACAATTGATGAGCCACATACATCATATGGCTTTCCTGGCTATTATGCTGAAACATCTTATGCCCCTTCAACTGGTTCTTTAGCAGATTATGGCGAAAGATTTAATGACTGGTACATGAATGGTTTATTTGCCGTAGATGAAGTTATTGCTGACAAATGGAATGTATCATCTGCTGCTTCTGGTTGGGCAGCTGATTCATCTTCAAGACCAAACTATTGGTATATTGACGACAATTCTGCCGTTATCACATTTGATAGTTTTACAACAGCAGATATTGAAGAAACTGATGTTTGGTTTGATGATGCTTATAAAGCAGTTTTCGATGAAACATCTATACTACCTGCAGCTGATGGTGGTAATCGCTATTTTGTATATAATCAATCAACTGATAAAGATGATATTACTGAAACCTTAATTTGGGGATTAAATAGTGATTTTGCTAGTACTTACGGACAAACTTTAGTTTCAGATGGTTGGACTTTAATCACTGATAGTGCTGCTTACCCAGATTATCATTTAAAAGGATATTATTCTAAGACAATTAATGATGTAAATTATATGGTAACTTTAAATTACAACAGCAAATACAGTACTGCTTATATTGGCGTTACAAATGAATTACCTACTGATTTTGATGACTCATGGTCATTAACTGCTGATGTTGTTACACTAATCGAAAGTGACTCTGCTGTTTATTTAGAAACAATGATTAAAGAAATCAAAGATGAAAAACCTGATATTGCAAATATTGGCTTAGATTTAACATTTAATACTGGTGGTAATGTTGGTGCGTTATATCGTATTTTAGGCTTAATGACAAGTGAACCTTTTGGAACAAGTAATTTTAGTAGAGATACTTATTCATATTCAACAACATACATCACTACTTCATATGATAGTTATGATGAATATAATTGGTTCTTATTAACAAGTTATGTATCATTCTCTGCTGCTAATGAGCTTATTACTATCTTTAAACAAAATGAAGTTGGTGTTATTATTGGCCAAGCTTCTGGTGGTGGTGCTTGTTCTATTACACCTATATTATTACCTGATGGAACATTCTTTACAATGAGTAGCAATAGCGTTAATTGTTATAAAGATGCCGATGGAAATTATGTTTTTAATGAATTAGGTATTGAACCTGATTACACAATTGATCAAGAAGATTTATTTGATAGCGAAGTTTTAGCAGACATTTTAAATAATTAATCATAACTAAGAGGTATATATATATGAGTTCTCAAGAAGTTATAAAAAAACGCAATAAATTATTTTTCTCATTCATAGCAGTCGTAATCATATTTTTAACAGCAATGATTCTAGTAGCTATATATGTTGATGACTATAACGATATGACCTTAATTAACATTATCATTGTCATCGCCTTAATGGTAATTAGCCTATTTTTTAGAAACATTCTCTTTGGATATAACAATATGGCAAGAATTGCTAAAGTTGTTTTAAGTCAAGGAAACCCCATTAAATTTACTTATAATATTGTTGAAAATCCAGATGTTTTACTTAATGATGGTTTCTCTATACATGCAAATAATTCATCTTATAGTATTTACTATAAAATAGTTGTTGATAACTCATTGAAGATAAAAAATATTAGATTGTTATACTTGGTACTTATTTTAAAAAAACCTCAACTTGATTTTTATAATAAAAATTTGCACGAAGATATTCAAAAATTAGAATCAACTTTTCAAAAGAAAAGCCGACCTACCAAATATATTATTACTGCTTTTAAAGAGGTCCATAATATAAGTGACACTACCATTAAAGAAATTGGTGAAGTTGTCAGTTATAGTCAAAAAAGACAATCATTTAATCAAATAAATGTTGGCCTTTATAATGAGGATCATAAAGCATACTTCTTATACAGCGAAAAATACAATCCAAGTTATTATTATAAACTTGGTATTGATTTTATCAAAAAAATTATAACTAAATAAAATAAATTAAAACTTGTTCTTAAACTTTTAAAGAACAAGTTTTTTTTATGCATATAAAAAAAGGAGACAAGGTCTCCTTTAATATTATAAAATTTCTATATCTTTTTATATGTTTAAATCATAAATGCTTAAGAAATTTGACCCATATAAATTTCAGATAGAATCAATGCAACCACCAAATACAAAACAGTAACAACAAGAACAAAAGAAACATTTTTTTTATGTCCAGGTGCTTTTTCATCATAGTAATCTTGCATAGATTTATAGTCTTGTTTCATCTGTTTATATTGGAAAAAAGTCTTCAATGTATAATTAAAACCTATATAAAGTCTTGTAGCGCCTGTTTGCATAACGAGTGCTACAGCGAAACTTATGCTATTAACAATAAATATACTATTACTAATATAATCCAGTCTCATTTCAAATCCATATAAACTCCATAATACCAATATCGATAAAACAAACATTATCACTGCTGTCAATAAACTACGAAGTATGTATTGCAAATGATCCTTGAAGAATTTCTTCATTATTTATCACTTAATACTTTTTTATTATGTGCTTTTAATACTTTTTCATAACTTTCGAATTCTGCATCATTAGCAAATACAAAATGATCTGGTTCTATTTCTCTCATTGATGGCTTATCTACGCTATAGTCATGAACTCTTGGATCATATTTTTTATTTGCTCCACGTGCTCGTTCATAATTTGGATCGGGCATTGGAATAGATGAAATTAATGATAATGTGTATGGATGAAGTGGATTATTAAATACTTTTTCTTTTGATCCAATTTCCACTATTTTACCAAAATACATAATACCAATTCTATCACTTAAAAATTTAACAACTGATAAATCATGTGCAATAAATAAGATAGTTAATCCAAGTTTAATTCTTAAATCATTTAATAAATTAATAACTTGTGCTTGAATAGAAACATCTAAAGCACTAATAGGTTCATCAGCAATAATAATTTGTGGTTCAGAAATAATTGCTCTTGCAATACCAATTCTTTGTCTTTGTCCACCAGAGAATTCATGAGGAAAGTGATCCGCATGTTCTGAAAGTAAACCAACAATGTTAAGTACTTCATAAACTTTTTCTAAAACAATATCATCATTTTTGATGTTATTGATATATAAGCTTTCTGCAATAATATCTTTAACACTCATTCTTGGATCTAGAGAATCAATTGGATCTTGGAAAATCATTTGCATCTTGTTTAGAAGCGGACGATTAAAGAATTTAGGAGAAGTTTGATATCTTACAATTTCTGCATAATAATGTTTATTTTTTTCATTCTTTTCTTTTCTTTTAGCACGATATACTTCTAATTCTTCTTTATGAGCTTTTTCACGACTTTCAATATCGCTTATTGCATCAGATTTAGCAAAAGCGGTTGCTTTAAATTTCAAAAATTGTTTATTTTCTTGTTCGATAAGTTTTTTCAATTCTGCAATTTTAATTAAAGCATCAGCTTTACGTTCTTTAACTAATTCTTTATCTGGTCTATATTTTGCCTTTTGATCAATTTTGGCATGTTTAATCTCGTGTTTAAGATCATGAATTTGTTTTTTAGTAGAATTTTTTAAATCAGAAATTTTTGATTTTTTATCAACTTCTGAAGATTCACTTTGCTTAATTTCAGCAATTGATAACTTTAGATTTTTTTTAGCTTCTTTAATCTTTTGAATATAACCTAAAGTACCTGCAACAATTCTTTTACCTAACAAATAGACTTCACCATCAGTAGGCTTATAAATTTTAATAATTGTACGACCAGTTGTTGTTTTACCACAACCAGATTCACCAACTAAACTAAATACTTCACCACGTTTAACTTCAAATGAAACTCCATCAACTGCTTTATTATAAATACGATATTTACCAACACCTGTTTTAAAATGTTGTTTGAGGTTGACAACTTTTAATACAACATCATCATTCATGTTTTCATTCATGTTTTCATTCATGTTTTTATTCATGTTTTCCACCTCTTATTCGTGCTATTTCTTTTTGCATCGCATCAATTCTTAAATCAATGACATGCGGTCTATCAAGTTTAGGCGCATTTTCATGTAATAACCAAGTTGCTGCATAATGAGTATCAGAAATCTTAAAAAATGGTGGTTCTAATTCAAAGTCAATTTTTAAAGCATGTTCATTTCTTACTGAAAAAGCATCTCCTTTTGGAGGGTATAACATATTAGGTGGCGTACCAGGAATTGTTTGTAATTTATCTTTACTATTAATATCTGGCATTGATGCCATTAACGCCCATGTATATGGATGTCTAGGATTATAGAAAACATCATCAGCAGTACCTAATTCAACAATTTTACCGGCATACATGACAGCAACTCTATCAGCAATATTTGCTACAACACCTAAATTATGTGTAATGAAAATAACACTTAAATTTCTGTCTCTTTTGATTTTTTTAATTAAATCTAGAATTTGTGCCTGAATCGTTACATCAAGTGCTGTTGTAGGTTCATCACATATAAGAATTTCTGGTTTAGCCATTAAAGCAATCGCAATAACAACACGTTGTTTCATACCGCCAGAAAATTGGAAAGGATACATTTTAAATCGTTTTTCTGGTTCAGGAATACCTACTTCAGACATGATTTTATATGCTTCAATCTTAGCTTCTTCTTTAGTGACTTTAATTTTTCTTAAATATGCTTCTCTTAATTCAGATAATTTTGATTTAAAGTCTGAGATATTTAATGATTTATTCTTTAATGATTGAAATAACTCTTTACGATCTTTTTTATACTGAACTTTATAAGCATCATATTCTTTATTAATTTTGACTATTGCTTCAGCTTTACTTACTTTTAAGTTTTGTTTAGCCTTTTTAAGCTTATTTTTAAGCTTATTAAGTTCATTCTTTTTATTTTCAGAACTTATTTCTTTATTAGCTTTTAATTCGTCAATCTCAATTTTTGTATTAATAACTTCAACCATACTTGCTTCTATATAATCTTTATGTTTATTTTTCTTTCTACGCCCATTTAAAATCATCGCTTCAGTAATTTGATTACCAACACGCATAATAGGGTTTAAAGATGAGGAAGGATCTTGGAAAATCATCCCAATTTTATTTCCTCTAATTTTATGGAACTCATCTTCTGGAATTTTTAATAAATCGCGGCCTTCATAAATAACTTCTCCGCCTTGAATAATCGCATTTCCAGCTAATATGCCCATCACAGCACGGGAAGTTTGTG
>JBAYAP010000075.1:0-6759 GCA_041669715.1 Acholeplasmataceae bacterium | reverse complement strand
CTGTTCCAAATACGTTCTTACATCATTATATGTTACTGGTTGAAAATTATTGTTAATTAAATCGCTTAACTTATTTTCTAGCTGCATCCCCATAAGTTGATCAGCATGATAATAATAATCATTTAAATCGGTTGTTTCAACATAATAATAATATCCGTCTTCATTTTGTGAAGAACTATAAATAATTGGATTTTGATTGTTTTGATAAAAAAAGTAAGAAATTGCTGCAATCAAAAAAACAATAACAATTGTAATTACTCGATATTCTTTACTTTTCTTTAGTTTTTTTATTCTTTTTGCCACCGATTTTGCCATAAAAACATCCTTTAATATTTATTCATTTATTATATCATAACTTGCCTTATAAGATAAGTATGATTGACAAAAACATGCATATCTATTATAATCTTTATTGCGTCTTGCCCCCATAGTTTAATGGTAGAACGCAGCCATGGTAAGGCTGAAATGTAAGTTCGATTCTCACTGGGGGCACCAGATAAAAATATAGCACCAGATCTACTGGTGCTTTTTTTATATCATTTCACGATCAAGTTCATCTTCTCTTAAAACAACTTTACATGCATATAATTGCATTTTTTGTTTTTTATGCATCACTTCAATTTCACTAAAAGGATTGATAATCCGATCAAATAACCACAAATGATCAACATACATGTGCGCTTTATCATTTAAAAAATCATCATGATATGCTAAATGCGTAATATGTTCAAATCGTTTTAATTGATAAGTCATTAATTTTTCATCAATTTGATGATATTTTATTTTTTGAATTTGTTTATATATCTCATAACTTTTATCAACATCACCTGTATGATATTTATAAATTGCTAATTCATAAGCAACCATAAGTCCCATTTCATCTTTTCTTAAATTGCGAGCAGACATTGTTTTTATCAATAGATCAACATCTTGATCAACAGCTTGATTATAATAATTTACACCTTCAAAATAATTAATTAAAAGATTTAAGAATAATAATTGATTAGATACTTTTTGTTTTTTGCCTAATTGATTGACGACCTTATCAAATAAATAAGGATTAAACCGATCATTATTTAAAGAAAACTTTTGATATTGGATAAATTGTGCTAACTGAAATATTGGATCAATTTTAACTTTTTTATAAGCAACAAAATCACCAAATATATTTTGAGTAGATAAACTAAAAGATTTTATATAAACCAAACTAATTAACGTAGTTAATATTGTAAAAATAAAAAATATTGTTAAGAATAAAGGATTTGTTGCAAAAAGTAATGTTATTACAAAACCAATTAACGCAGTAAGTGCAAAAATAATAGTCGCTAGTGGTGCGCTTAATAAAGATACAGCAAAAGCATCTACCGTCTTATCATATTTTTCATCAGAATCTATAAAATCTAAATCTGGGACAACCAATCCACCAAATAAAACCCATAATTTAGGATTAATCATAAACTTCCAACCGGTTTGTGTTTTATAAAAAACAAATACTGTTAAATAAATAGCTCTTAATTTAATTCCTTTTAATTTAAAACTTATAAAATGCGTCATTTCATGAACTGTTAATGTCACATAAAAAGTCACAATAAAAATTAAGATATAAGACCACCATGGCAGCATCTTAAATCCATCGCTTATAGGATTCCATAAATTTAAATACTCCAAAGCTGTATAAAAAAATCCAGCCATGAATGTGATGAGAAATAACATTAACCAATGATATCTTTTCATATGTTAACTCCTTAACATTATTATATCATAAACAACATTTCTAATATGTCTATTCTAATATGAAATTATGCCGATTTATAACAAAATCTATTGACAACAATCAAAATATTTGTTATTATAAAAAAGCACTATGATGTGGGCGTCGTATAATGGTTATTATACGTGCTTGCCAAGCACGAGATGGGGGTCCGATTCCCCTCGCCCGCTCCATCAAGTATTTAATTAGTCTATTCTATATGAAATAGACTTTTTTTTATAATAAAAATGCTAGCCGATTTGACTAGCATTTTTATTTATACTTTCTTTGGGAAAAATCTTGGTATTGCTAATTTAACAGCATATACAATTAAGAGTACTTCTAATATTGCTAAAATTAATATATTCAATTCAAAAGCACTAAATATCACACTAACCGATTGATAAATAAACATAATCAAATAACTTATAATCATTAAAAGACTTGCTTTATCATTACCAAATAAGAATGCGATACCGACAATCGGAAAGATCACTAACGCTGCATTAAAACCTAAAAACAACCATAAGAATCCAAAGAAAACTAAAGTTAAAGTTCCTACTTTACCCTTCATCGTTCTAGATTTAACACCATTAACCACATATGATACAACCATAAATGCTAAATATATAAATATAAGTAAACTTACATAAAGCATTAAATCAGATGAAACAATAATTTCAAATGGATTAAAAGTAATATTTATAAATGAACTAAAGAAATTTGAAAATGCATTTGAGAAATAGAGAATAAATATAATGACATAAGATGCAAATAATGATTTATTAATAACTAAATAAACAACACCTATATACATTAATACAAATGAAACCCATGAGATAAGGTTTTCAATTGAGAATGTAAAACTTAAATTTTGATATGCAACTAAAATCATAATCAATGTAAGTAATACAAATTGAACTGTGGGACTAAAAATCGATTTAAACTTTCTTATAAAATTCATAAAATACCCCTTAATAATTATATTTTTATTACTAACTCACAAATAAATTCTAATTATATTTAAATTTCATTTGCTATTCTCATTATAGCATTATTTAATCTTAATTGCCTCAAAAGTAATTTATAAAATCTACTTCTATTTATCATAAACTTATATATTAAAAAACTTAAATTTATATTTATAAAAACAAATAAAAAAAGCTAGAGTTAACTAGCTTTTATATATTTTTAAATGTATCTATAGAAAACTTAACTGTAATTAACAATAAGAACATTTCAATAAATGCCGTAATTAAATCCGTTAATATAAAATATATCGTCATTGAGTAAATACTAAAGTATAGCATTGATATAAGCATTGCTACTAACATGATAAGTACACTCTTATCACTACCAAATAAATAAATAGCCGCTAATACTAAGAAATAATATACAGCATTATTAAAACCATTAAAAAGCCATAAGTATCCAACAAATGCAATTATAAGTAAACCAATATAACTTTTAATCGCTCTTGTTTTTAAACCACCATTTAATACATATGAGGTAACCATTAAAGCTAAATACCCAAAAATAATAAAATTAATAATTTCCAATCCTGTTAATGGATTTAGTAAACCAAAAGGACTAAATTGCAATGAAAATAACGAATTTAAGAATGCTTGTGCAGCTGATGAAAAATAAAGAATCAATACTGCAATATGAGCAGAAAACAATTTGTTGTCCATCAATAAATAAGCTATGCTGCCTAACATTAGTAATAGTACAACTAAGTTAACAACTGCTTGCACAGTCACTGTTCCAAAATTAAATTTTGAATAGAATACAATCGCTAATATAACAATAAGTATAATAAGTTGAGCTGATTGGTTAATTTTTGATTTAAAATCTTTAATAAATTGCATAGAACCTCTCCATTTTCTTTTATATTTATTTTAAATTTTTGTAATTTTCATAATACAAAAATATATCTGATAAATCAAAGGGTTTTTCTTTATTCTTAATTTTTGTCAAAAGGATTTGTAATTGTTTTTTAATAATTACTTGAATGTCAGCGGGATAACACATCTTTTTTAAATGCATTGCATATTCTTTTTCATCTAAAATAATATATTTTCCACTAGGAAAAACTTTTACATCTAAATCGTAATCAATATATTTAACTGCTTCTCCATCATATAAATAAGGACTTGAGATATTGCAATAAAAATGAACCCCATCTTTTTTTAACATACCAATAATATTAAACCAATATTCGGAATAGAAATAACAAATTGCTGGTTCTTTTGTATACCAACATCTTCCATTATGTTCAATGACTTTAGTTTTTAAATGGCCAGTAACCAATTCACGTTGATTTTCTTCTAAAACCACTGTATTTTTCCATATACGATGTAGCATTTTATTATGTTTATAACTATGGATTGGAACATTCATACCTGTTGATAATTTCATAAAATCACCTCAAATGTTGTTACTATTATATCACTTTTTAAGATGATTTGTTAAGTATTGCTTATCACCATTTATTTTCGACACGTTCGGCAAATCCTAATAAATCTTTGATTTCAAAAGTCTTTTCATCATTTATTTTAACTGTTCCACTAAATGTTCCAAAAACTTGATGTTGAACAGATTTAATTAATATAACATTTGATTTTGAATTTCTATCAATGATTGGTGTAAATGTTAAATCGATAGATTTCTTTTCATCATATATTTTCCAAGGTTCCATATAATGATATGTTTTGCCTGTTTTTGGAATATCAAATATAATATCTTTTAACTTATAATATTGATCATCATAAAAAAACATATTTTCGGTTGCTTTACTCGTATCACCAAAACCATAACCTAAATTAAAACCTATATAATGATTATCTTGTTTAGCATTTAAACTTGACCAATACCAAATATTGTGATAAGTCCAAACACCACGACCCCAATCTAAGACACCGATAGCATCTTTAAAATCATAAATATTATTTAATGCATCGACTTTACCAGAAGCTTTTAATAAATTAATTTTTTGATTATAGTAAAAATGTTTATCTTTTTTAAAAGGTGTCGCAATCACCATGGAGTGTGGTGTAGTTTGTTCTAAATATAGATCACATGTAAAACATCCTTGATCTGAAAAATCAGGATAGTCAACTAAGATATGTCTTTTTCCATTTTCATGTAAAAATTTAAATGTAAATTCTTTTGTTTCAAATACAATATCACCTTTTGCTGAATCATTGGGTAAACCTAGTGGTTTTCCTAAAAACTTCATTTTTGATTTTGTGATATGCATTGGTATTTCAAAATCAAAAAAACTAATGGAAACTAGCCACATATAGCCATTATCAGCAACTGTTAAAGCTATGGCTTGCTTATCATTACCAATATAATAATAATCCCATTCTTTTAATCTAAGTCTAGATGCTTTTACATCTAACTTATCATACGCTTTAATTAAATGTGTATGATACCCTGCTTCACTAAGATTTCCCAAATCATTTAAAAGTGGTCCTTTTGACAATTTATGTTGATTCATAATGTCCTCCCAATTAATATTTTTATACATTTATTATACATCTAAATATATAAGCTATCATTGTTCAATAAAAAAAGATAAGAAATTTCTTATCTTTATTTTGCTTTATTTCTTACGATTTTTTTGCCTTGTGCTTTTGCCATGACTAATTGATTTTTCTTCAAGTGTTTGCCATGTCTGTCTTTACCCATGATTTGCATCGTAAATCTCCTTTGAAGATATTAAACATATCCCATGAAGATTATACACTTAATTTTCATAAAAGAAAGTGCCCATGATACGATTGTATATATAATTTTTTTATGTAAAAATTTATATGTTTTTAAATAAATTCTTTGGCTATTTTTCTTAATAAAGATATTTGTTCTTTTGACCCTACAACGAGCATTTTATCATCAATCGATAAGACTTCATCAGCTTTTGGATTAAAAATAAATTGATCATTTTCTCTTCTAATAGCTAATACTATTAATCCCGTTTTTTCAGATATTTTTGTTTCTCTTAACTTTTTGCCAATCAATTCTGAATCTAAATTAATTACGACTTCTTCCATATCAATCGATACATTTTTTGTATCAATAATATTATCTACGAAGTATTGAATATTTGGACTAATCATCATAGAAGCCATTTTTTTGCCACCGATTTCATCAGGACTTACCGTATGATCAGCACCTGCTCTTTTTAATTTTTTATCAGATTTATTTTCATGAGCACGGGCAACAATGCGAAGACTCTTATTTAATTCTCTTGCTGTTAAAACAACAAAGACATTATCAGCATCTTTTGATAGACATGTAATTAACCCACGTGCTTTTAAAATACCTGCTTCAGCTAACACGTCTTCATTGGTTGCATCATCATCAATATAATTAACATCAAGTTCTTTAAGTTGCTCAATGGCTTGTTCATCATTTTCTATCACAACAAAATCAATATCTTTTAAAAGAAATTGTTTAATCACATGCATGCCACTTTCACCAGCACCACAAACAATAATATGTTTTGTTAATTTTGAAATTTCTTTTTTCATTTTATTTTTCCTCCAAGATTCATTGATACTTCCTTCACTAAAAAACTTAAATAATTCTGATAATAAATAACCAATCATGCCAATACTAAAGATAATAACAAAAATTGAAAAGATTTTTGCTGCATCTGTCATCTCGGCAACTTCGCGATAACCAACAGTTGATATCGTAATAATGGTCATATATAAACCATCAATAAAAGATAGGTCTAAGATTAGCATATACCCTAAAGTTGCACTAAATATTAAAATAAAAATAATACTAAACCATAACAATAATTTTTTTGGTTTCATATAAGCACCTTTACTTTATTTTCTATTCATAGTATATCATTAAATTATAAAGAATATATCTTATTTTAATACACTTTAACATTAAATAAAACTCAAATTATATATCCATAATTTTAAAATATAATTATTTTATTATAAACTATATAAATTATAACATATAGATAATCAGTCATTCATATCAAT
>JBAYAP010000074.1:0-6848 GCA_041669715.1 Acholeplasmataceae bacterium | reverse complement strand
CGAATTGCAACAAACCAACCAATAAATGTTGCTAAATTTCCAGTCGCATTTGGGAATATAACTGGTAATAGCACAGATAAGAATAATAGAGCAGCTAATACAAGTAATAATTTAAAAATAAATGATTTATTCTTAGCTGTTAATTTTAAAGATTTCTTTGCCATGGAAATGTTCTCCTTTCCTAGATTGAGATTATATCTCACTTCCTATTTACCATACTAAAGCACTAAAGTGAAAATTCAGGGGTATTTTACAATAAAAATACAATCAAATAATACTTACAAATACTAAACATTATGTGATTTATAATAGCATTTGAAGCATATAAATATATAGATCATTTATTCTCGATTTGTTATAGCACGCTTTTGAATTTGTCAATGATCTAAAATCATGATTTTTTACAAATGTTTTTACTGTGAAGATGCTTTCGCATCGAACATTCTTAATAAATCTTTTGAATTTATACTATATCTTAGCAATTGTTTTAATTGATGCACTACATTTGTCATGTTCGCTTGTCTAATCATTGCAGTAAATAATCTAAATGAGATCCTTTTTTTATGTTCGCATGAATCTCAATAACAATCATTATTTCTTTATGTAATTTTTAGAATAAAAATTGCAATTAATATGGGGCAATCTAAATATAGATTAAAAAATCTATCAACCAATAGACCGCATATTAATATTTATTGACCGCACATTAATAGTTTTTACTGCATAAAAAAAGCACTTAATTCAAGTGCATCATGTTAATATATGATTTTTTGTTGTTTTTAATATAGACTAAACGGATGCATTGCTGCATCCTAGTATTTGATTATTCAGTTTCAAGCGAATTGTGGTGGCTTAAATCCTTGCCCCTTAACTAATGCTAATAAACCAGCAAGTCGTTCGGATTTTGTATATTGCTTATCAGATGCTTTATTTATTGCCTTATTTGCTTTTGTTTGTCTAGACTTGATATATTCATCATACTCAAGTTTTAAAGCTAATAAATCATTGATAACTTGTTGATAGCGTTCTTTATCTTTTTGTGCTTTTTGTTGTTTTAATTCAGCTGAAGCTTTTTTTAATTCTTTGATGTATGGATTGATCATAACTGTCTTTTGAATCACAATGTGTTTTACTAAATCACCACGTTTTAGATTATATACATCTTTGGGCTTCTTTTTTAATATTTTGATAGTTTCATCTATGTCAATTGAAAAACCTGCTCTATGTCGTTTATTTTCATCTTTAAATACACGATAGACTAAACCTATAGCTTCTAATCGTTCAGCTGCAATTTGCAATCCACGTTCGGAGCATTCAAATGTATCTTCTAATGTTTTATTTGAATATGTAACTATACCTGTTTGCGAAAATTCGATCACAACTTTTTCAAATAATTTTGTAGCAATAAAAACTGAATCTTTAACATAATGATCGTTTTGATTTATGTTCATATATTGAATTGCATCACCATCTAATAAATATCCTGTTTTCATTTTTTACACTTCCATTTCCGCAATTTTTTCAACATAAGCATCCATCCAGTCAGGCTCAGCTGCAGCTTTGTTTTTAAATGATTTATGATCTTCTAGAAATCTAATTGCTGCAGATGTTGTATTAATACCTGCAGCTTCAAATGTTTCCATGATTTTTCTTAAATAAACGATGTTAGGTAAGTTGTTACTCTCTTTTGATTTAATGATTCCAAAAATTAAAGCTGCATTAAGGACAGAAGAGGGCACATCATATTTATGATTAAAAAAATGTTTTGCAACATCGATCATAACTTGTTGATCATGCGGCATGCACATCACTTCAATAATTTCATCATATTTACAATATTTTAAAGTGTCATACTTTGTCATAATTTTTTACCTTTTTTCTGCAACATTATTTTTAGGGAGGAGGGCACTATTTTACTAGTGCCCATAAAACATGGAAAAATGCTAATTTTTAGCATAATTGAGTGTCATTATTTTTTTAAATAAAGGAGAGAATGACACTCTATATACTATTGAACATAAAAGTGTTCAATCAGTCATCGATATGATCTTGAATTTTATTACCAACATATCCAAATAACATTGTCAGACAAAATATAGCAACATATACTAGTATATTCATAATGTTAGATCTAACGGTCTCATAAAAGCTCTTTTAATTCGTTCATCATTTGTCAAAAATTCTGTAGCTTTTACAATACTTGATGTTGTATACATTTTTGTTTGTTGATTATTTTTTTTAACACAAGTCCAAATTTTATTATCATCATCTAAACAAATAAATTTTCCATTTTTGTTTTGATCATAAATAATTTGTTCTAGTTGTTTTTTAGTTACATAATTAGTCATAAGATACCTCGCAATTCCAATTGTTACAAAAAGCTTTAAACTTATTTATATGATTTGATATGTTATTTAGGCACTCACTGTCAAACATCATATCTATATCAGGATTAAACCAAAGTTTACCGCTCGATATATCAATATTTATTAAACCTATAATTTTGTGATTTTGTCTGTTTCTAATGACAGAAATTACAGTATTAGATACATTAACATCTAAAATTTTAGGTTTACATGCTATCAAATATTTACCAATAATAATAGATCCATTTTCAAATGCTTTATTCATAATTTTTTACCTCCATATTTAAATGGTCTATTTATATTATGCTCATGTTTCAGCTCAATAACTGATTCTAAATCATAACCTTCAGCAGCTGAATAATCAAGTATGCGAATTACAACATCTGCCAATTCTGCAAGAACACCTTCAAGTTTTCCATCTCGTTTAAATAGCGGTGGTTCATTATTTCTATATGATTGAAAAGCTTCTGATACTTCAGAATGTATTAATGCACACACATCACCAAATGAACGCGCTTCATCATACCATCCATGATCGATTGCAACTTCATGCACAGCTTTAGCAAATTCATTAATTTTTAATGAGCTCATGATTTATAACCTCCAATCTTTTAGGAATCCAAATTTCACCTAAACTTAAATATCGAAGTAGATGCTCAAGCATTTCATTTAATGTCATTTGTTCAATAATTTTTATTGGTATAAGACCTTTTTTTATAATATTTTGTTTACACTCATCAATATAATAACTAGTAGTTTTAATATTATTAATATTTTCACTTTCATCAATTTCATTATAAATAATCGGTTTTTTTGTTTTAGAATCACATAATACATCTACTTGATGATCATAAGAAACTTCTTTTAAATATTGCCAATTATTATCAACTTTAATGGTCATCGTTCGCTCTGGACTAACACGCCTAATAACACCTGTTACTATTCTTGGTGTTGTTGCTTGTTGTTTTGAAATAATCATATTCATTTTAATATCTCTAGCTTTATAAGAGATCCAACATAAACTTTGTGATTCATTCATACTTTTTTCCTCCAGGATTATTTTTATATTTTTAAAACGCTAAAGCGAATCGATTGAAAATAATAAATAGTCCTGGTTACTATTTTTATCTCAATCAATTCGATTTAACGTTTCAATTATTAAACAAAAACTTGTTTACCAGGTGCAAGTTTTTTAGATTCATATATTTTTCTATTTGATTCAATATTATATTTTATTTCATTTAATTCTCCACGTGTATATCCACCAAATTTTGAAATCATAAATAGATCAGCATATTGAGTATCAAAATCACATATATCTAAAACTTGTTTATAGGTGCTTATAGGACCTATGTTTTTTCGATGCGAATTTGTTACTATAACTTGTCTTCTAATGTCTTCAAAATTGGGATGTGCATTATTCATAGTTAAACCTCAATAAATAAAAAAACACTCAATGCTGAGTGTTTATTGTGTGCAAAGGACTTCTAAGCCGTCGGTCGTGGGTTCGAATCCCCCGTGCATCACCATAATTTAATGCAACCTGGTAGAGACACTCACAACTTGCCAGGCTTTATTTTTATTTTACTGACCTATATTATCGGTCTATGTTTACATTATAAATAATATTGGTCATTATGTCAACAAAAAAATAAATAATATTGGTCAAATAAATAAAAGGAGGTTTGAATAATGTCAATTTTAAAGCTTAAAGAATTTAGAAACAAAGCAAAGATGAGTCAAAGAGATGTAGCATCAGCAATGAATATCACACAATCTTACTATTGGTATTGGGAAAAAGAAATTCATTTTCCTAATGCTAAGCAATTAAAACAATTGTGCGAAATTCTTGATTGCACTCCTAATGAATTATTAAATGTTAAAGAAAAGTATCAAGCTGCAATGAATAAACTTGATGTCTAGTCTAATTGATTCATACTTTTTAAATAACTATTTTTAACATGCATTTTTGAAACATGTAAATATCTTTTTGTTGTTTCTAAATTTCTATGTCCTAAAACCTGCATCAATGTTGGTAAATCCATGCCTGATTGAATCATGTAAGTAGCAAATGTATGTCTAAACATATGTGGGTGAATATGATCTATTTTAAGTTGCTTTTTAAGTTGCCTTAAAATATATCTTATATCATCATAATTTGCTTGTCTATTTTTATCAATGTTATGTAACAAGTATGGATGATCATGTTTAATCTTCATCATTTTTTTAATTAATGAATATGATAATGTTTTAGTAAAATATACATATCTATCTTCTTTTGTTTTTGTTTGTGTTAATAATATTTGACAATCATCTATATTAATATTTTTAATTTCAATAAACATAATTTCCTGGATGCGTGCTCCTGTATCTGCTAATAAAGCTAAGAACAATTTATGATATAAACCATTTGTCAATTCTTCCGGATAATTTTTGATATGTTTTCTAAGTCTTTGATATGTTTCTAGATCTAAAGCTTCAAATGTTTTAGATCGCTCTTTTAATTTTTGTATTGATTGCAAATAAGGCATATCAATATTTACATAGTTAAAAAATCTCTTTAGAATTCCAATTCTTTTATTAATTGTTGAATTACTGCAACTTAACTTCATATCGGAAATATAATCATCAAAATGAAAATACTTAATATCTTGATGATCAGTTATACCTCGTTTAAATAACCATCTTTGAAAATGACTTAAATGTGATTGATAAAATCTATAAGTCCCATTTGAAAATTGTCGCTTTATATAGGATTGATAGCGACTTATTAATTCTTGTAAATTCATGTATGTATCCTCCCAGATATAATTTCAGTGCAAGAAGGATATATTATTTATTAAATTACATCCGCCAATGCATTTATAAATATATTATAGGCTGCATTGGAAATTATTTTTCCACGTTTTTTGTGGATTTCTTTATTTTATAAAAAACGTGGGAAACGAATGGAACGTTAAAACAACGTTCACAATATATGTATATATAAATATATACAATATTATATTTTTATTTACAGGGAAACGATTGCATTTGATATATATATGCAAATGCGTTTTCTCTATTGATTTCCCAGAACTTCCAGCAGTTTCTCTTTATTCATTTTTGAATATCTAGAGATCCCTTTTTGTTTAGCTAATGCTTTTAATTCTTTAATATTTAATACTTTAAAATCTACTTGATCATTAACTTCAAGCTCTTCAGGTTTACCTAATTTAATCTGCAATGTTTGTTTTTCTTTTTGTAATTTATCAACATCAAGCTGTAATTGAGTTTTATTATTTTTTAATGTATCACAAGTAAGTGCATCATCTTTAATATCTTTATTCATTTTAACGATGATACGTTCTTTCTCTTTTACTTCAACTGATTTCCATTTTTTATATCGTTCGTATCCATACATTAAAAGTATCAGAATTATTAAAGGTGAAGCAACATATAAACTATATATGACAATCTTTAGCAATCCATTTAAAGCATCATAAACTCCTGAATCTAACATAATAATATCTCCTTTTTATTTAAAGTCTACTGGCAATCCAGCATATTTATATTTTTCTGCATGAGTATCAAATCTAGCTAGAACATCAAATGGAATAGGTAAACTAAATTTTGCAACTCGATTTCTTTTCATTGAACCATCAAATCCAACATCAACTGTATATGTAGTAAATTTTAATTTGATTGGTATATATTTTAAATCTCCACTATCTAACCATCTTTTCAATGGTATATCTTTAATCGTTTGAACTTCATGCATATATGTAATAGAGTCCATATCTTGAGAATCAAGCTTTCCATGTTGACTATACATATATATATGCTCCATACCTTCATGTCTCATCAAAAGATGATCTTCATGCTCTGGAACAAATGTATCATTATATTTTTTTCCTTTGTTCATACGTGGATTATATTGCAAATGTCTTTCATCCTTATGAATATCTTTATACTTTTCGGTATTAAAATTTTTTACTTTTTTACCTTCTGAATAATAATCATTTAAATCAATAACACGATGATGCACATACCAATATTTTTTATCTTCTGACAATTGTGGCTTTTCAACCTGTGATGTAAAATAAGAACCATTTGCAGTTCTCAGTAATGTCATCTCAGCTAAAACAAATGATGTCAATGATTTACCACCGCCAACTTTTGCTCTTATCATATGCATACCAGGCTGAAAAATAGGCAATCTATTATATTCATTTCTTGTAAAATATTTATAAGCTATTGGAATAGTAACGCTCCATGGTAAACTTATATATCTAACTAATCGATCATGATTTTTTTGTTTATAAAAATTGTATATATTTTCATAAATAAATACACTCGATTTTTCGAATGCATTTAAAATATGATTTATATAAATTGATATTTTATTTGTAACAAAATCTAAAATATCAGACGCTCTATCAAATCCATATTCAATTTTATTAAAAACTAGATCCAATTTATCTTCAATCATAATTACCCCAT
>JBAYAP010000073.1:0-6867 GCA_041669715.1 Acholeplasmataceae bacterium | reverse complement strand
TTACAAATTATACAAGATGCATTTGCATTAGGTGGCGAAACTGATAATGAAGGTAGTATGATACTTGTAGCAGGTCAATCTTATCGTGTTACTTTTGATGCAAAATCAAGTATTGCTGGTGATTTCGCATTACAAATTGGTAGTAGTTTACCAAGTTGGGTAGAATATTATTCAGAAGTTATTTCAGTTACAAATGACATGCAAACATTTACTGTAGACTTTACTTTAGATGAAAGTGGTGATTACACAAGTGCCGCACAATTTAAACTTGAATTAGGAAACTTGTTTAACGGTGCACCTGCAGGATCAACAATGATTATAGACAATGTCTTAATTGAAGAATTAGATGTTGATGGTACAACTTATGTTGATGCACAACTTATTGAAAATGGTAAAATGGATGTGAAAATATATCCAGTTGAAGAATGGCGTGTATTTGCAAACACTTGGGAAGGCTCAGCAGTTACATTTACAGGTATGAACGGTCAATTAGTGTTAGCAATTGATAGTGCAAACTTTTATCAAGGATGGCACTTACAAATTATACAAGATGCATTTGCATTAGGTGGCGAAACTGATAATGAAGGTAGTATGGTGCTTGTAGCAGGTCAAAGCTATCGTGTAACATTTGATGCTAAATCAAGTATTGCTGGTGATTTCGCATTACAAATTGGTAGTGGCTTACCAGAATGGGTAGAATATCATTCAGAAGTTATTTCAGTTACAAATGATATGCAAACATTTACTGTAGATTTTACATTAGATGAAAGTGGTGATTATTCAGTTGCAGCTCAATTCAAACTTGAATTAGGTAATTTATTTAGTACAGCAGTTGCTGGTGATACATTTGTTTTAGATAACGTTTTAATTCAAGAATTAGATGTTGATGGTACAACTTATATTGATGCTAATCTAATTGAAAATGGTGTTATGAATCCAGCTGTTGACGAATAAGGAGGAGAAGATGAGAAAAAAAATTTCATTTATATTAATAGCTCTTCTATTATCTTTTGGGTTATTTGCATGTAAAGATGATGATGTTGTTTCACAAAAAATTTCATTAACTTATGCAGACTGGGGCGACCAAGAATTTAATCAAAAAATGATTGATGCCTTTATGGAAAAATATCCTGATATAGAAGTGTCTTTAAGAACTGATATTAGTGGAAGTGGGGCAACGTTTACTGGAAATTTAATTGATGCAGCTCAAGTAGGTATCTTACCAGATGTATTTGCTACTGATAACGTGCCAACGATTGTAAATGCTGGTTTAACTTATGATGTTTCTGATATTTGGGATGCTGACGTAGATACGCCTTATGTCTATGATGATATTGCAAGTACAGCTGTTTATAATGGCCATCGTTTTGCGGTACCTTCATTTCAATTTTTAAAAGGTATTTTAATTAACTTAGATATTTTTGAAGAAGCCAACTTATCAACTACTGATAGTTATCGTATTGATAATGATGGATATCCAGTAAAAGATTGGACACCAGAAGAAATGATTGCTATTGCAAAAGCAATTAAAAATTATACACCTGATGACCCAGCTAATTTAGTTATTGGTATGGATACATGGTATGGATCTGCAGATTTTCAACAAGTATGGCCAATGGAAAATGATGCAGATGTATTATATGATACTTGGAATGGTTCAAGTTTTAATTATTTATCAGATGATTGGATTTATGCAATGGAACAAAAAGTTGCATTACAACAACTTACTGATGGAACAATTACAAATTATACTACTGAAGATCTTGCTGAATATGCCGAATTATCAACATATCTAATTCAAACAGGATATGGTGCTATGGATATTGAAGGATCATGGCAATTTTGGGTTATTAATTCAGCATTAGAAGAAAGTAATATTCATTTAGGCTTTTGGCCTTATCCAAGTGGAGAAGCTGGTTTATTTCCACCAACGATTTTAGATTATCAAGCAATTTCAGCTCAAACTAAACATCCAGAAGAAGCTTTCTTACTTGCTAAATGGATGACTTTTGGTCAAGATGGTTGGGATGCAAGATTAACAATTCTTGAAGAACAAAGAGCAGAAGAAATTGCTGCTGGTGAACTTCCAACATACTTAGATCGTTTTCCAATTGCCGATTATCCAGCAATTTGGGAAAGAGTAGATGCATTAGTCGATGGTATTGAAGGTATTGAATATACATTTGATCGTATTGAATATGCAAAACCAGATTTAGATAAATGGTTGCCAGGTTATAAAGACTTTTGGGCTTGGGTATCAGATACTGAAAATAATCCATATAATTGGACAAATTTAGTAACTGCGGGTCCAAATGCAGTACCAACTTATGCTCAAGAATGGAATGACAAAGTCAATGAAATTGTTCAAGCAGCATTGTTAGCTTTAGGTGCTGATTAAGACATATTGGTATAAAAGAGGGGGTTTCCCCCTCTTTAAAACCATTTAAAGGAGGACTTCTTTGTGAAAAAGAAATCTTATCAAAAAAAGAAAATGGCTATTACTAAAACTAAAAAAGTATTAATCGTTATATTTAGTGTTTTATTGGTATTTTTTATAACACTATCTTTTTTTAAGAAAACAGCAATTAACGATTATTATGAAACTAATTTTCTATCAAATGATTATTCTAATACGTATGTAACATCCTCATACGATGTTTCAATTTACACTGAAACAAAACAAATGTATGAAGATGAAAGTTTAAATGTTATTGAAGCATCTTCTATGGTATATGTAGCTGATATGATTGGAAATCGGGTTACTGTAAGTGACGACACTTATGGCGACATGGTAGAATCATATCGAAATTTAACACAGACAGATACGGATGCGTTATTGTTATCGGAAAATGATTCAATCACATTTACACATCAAGAAAATGAAAGTGGGCTTTATGCGTTTGCTATTGATTATTATGAATTAGAATCAGATATTGAGCCTGCACAAATTAATATTTTAATTAATGGTGTTTCACCATTTTATGAAAGTCAAACTTTAGTATTACCTTCAACTTGGAAATTAATAACAACCGATTTTTCAGTTGATCGTTATGGTAATGAAATTATGCCAAGTTCAGATAAAACATATGATTGGTATCACCATGAAATTAATGATTATCGTGGAATGCATCCCGGATTATTTTATTTTAATTTAGAACAAGGTGATGAAATCACAATAGCCTATGTAAACCAAGAAGTATTAATTGGTGATTTTTACTATGTTACCGCAGCAGATATTTTAAGTTATGATTCATACTTACAAAATCATCAATCGGCAACTCTTGTAGATGATGTGATTACTGTTGCAGCTAGAGAAATGTATAGTAGAAATGAAACTTCAATTCGTTTGCGAGCTGAACAAGATCCATCAAATATTTACTATGATACAAAAACATTGATTCTTAATGTTATTGATGAAGACTCTTGGGATAGTAGTGGTCAAGCTATAACATATCAGGTTGATGTTGAAGAAAGTGGATTTTATAATCTAACAGTAAAATATATGCAATCAAGTTTAGCAGATATGCCTACATTTAGAGAAATATCAATCGATGGTGAAATTCCATTTGATGAATTGGCATGTTTTGCATTTCCTTATACAACAAGTTTTGTAAATCGTACGCTAAGTGATGCGGATGATAATCCTTTTAATATTTATTTAGAGGAAGGAACTCATGAAATTACATTTAGAGTAGTTAATTATCCTTATCGTGAATTAATTGAAACCATCCAATACGTGATGAGTGAAATTCAAAATTTAGCACTTGATGTTAAACGTTATACAAGTGGTGGAACTGATAAATATCGAGATTGGGAAATTGATTCATATTTTCCAAATGCAGTTTCCGATATTTTAAGTTGGATTGAATTATTAGAAAATAAATATGAAAAATTACGCCCATTAAGTGACGAAAGTAATCCATCAGCCATCTCAAATATTATTGTTGTTAATAAAAGACTGCAAAACATTGTCGATAATATTAATGAATTACCTAGTAAAATGGTACAGTTTTCTGATGGAGATTCATCAGCAAATCAAATGTTAGGGACTTTAATGACAAGTCTTATGGTTTCTGGTATGGAAATGGAAAGTTTTACATTACATACTATAACAAGTGTAGAAAAGCCCTATTCAAATGTTTTTGTACGATTTTATGAAGGCATGATGCGATTAATTTATAGTTTTATCGATAATCCATACACAATTAAAGACCGTGGTGAAGATGAAATTGTTGTTTGGGTAAATCATTCAAGATTATACATTGAAATTATGCAACAATTAGTTGATGAATATTATGATGGAGAACAGACAATAACATTATCACAAATGCCAGATCAAAATAAATTAATTTTAGCAAATGCAAGTGGCAATGCACCAGATATTGCTATTGGTGTTGATAACTGGATTCCATATGAATTTGCGATTAGAAATGCTTCGCTTGACCTGCGGCAATTTGAAGGTTATGAAGAACTTGTCACACACTTTTCAAAAGGTGCAATGATTCCATATGCATTTGAAGAAGGTATGTATGGCATACCTGAAACGCAAAACTTTTGGGTAACATATTATCGTGAAGATATTTTAAATAGTATAGGTATAGAAGATGTCCCACAAACTTGGGATGAAATTATCGAAATATTGCCATTGCTCCAAAGCTATGGATTAAACTATTTTTTACCATTATCACAATATAGTGGACTTAAACCATTTGTGGCAACTATACCATTTATTTATCAATTTGGTGGCACACTATATGAAGAAGATGGTATGTCAACAGCAATTAATTCAGAAGAAACTATTGAAGGTATTACGTTAATGTCTGATCTTTTTACCTTATATAATTTACCAGATTATGTTGGTAGTTTCTTTAATCAATTTAGATATGGACTTTTACCTATTGGAGTCTCTGATTTGTCAACTTATATTTTATTAAATACTGCAGCTTCGGAATTAGATGGCCTTTGGAGTATGGATCTTCATCCAGGTGTATTAGATGAAACGACTGGTGAAATCAATCGTTATGCGGCTGTTGGAGCACAATCATCAATGATTATGAGCAGTACTGAGTATCCTGAAGAATCATGGGATTTCTTATCTTGGTGGATGTCAACTGAGATTCAAACTCAATATGGATATTTATTAGAATCAACTTATGGCGATGCTTATTTATGGAATTCAGCAAATATTGATGCCTTTAAAGAATCATCAATTCCAGATGAATTTAAAGATGTTATATTAGAACAATGGGAGTATGCTATTGAAGCATCAAGAATTCCAGGTGCTTATATGGTAGAACGTGAAATTAGTAATGCTTGGACAACCATTGTATTTGATAATACAAATGCTAGACAAGCGCTTGATGAAGCAGTTAGAGTTGCAAACCGTGAAATATTATATAAGATGGAAGAATTTGACTATGTTGTTGATGGTCAAGTTGTTAGTGTTTATCGGGTACCGACGATAGATAATATAGATTATTGGTTAACCGAGGTGACTCATGATTAAAAAAATGAATCATCCTGCTTGGTTTTTAGTGCCTTATTGGAGTTTATTTTTCTTATTTGTCATTATTCCAGTATTGGGTGCAGTCTTTTTATCATTTACATATTTTAATGCTATTCAAACCCCTGAGTTTATTGGTATTAGAAATTATATTGAATTAATTACAATGGACACCGTCTTTATGCAATACGTATTATCAAATACGTTAAAATTTGCCATTATTGTTGGTCCGATTGGCTATTTTTTATCATTTATTTTAGCATGGATGCTATCACAAATTCCTAAATTGCCAAGAACAATTTTAGCGATTATTTTATATTCTCCATCATTAACGATGGGTGTTGCTATGGCCTCAATGTGGAAAATTATATTTTCTGGTGATTCAACAGGGTATATAAATAGTTTATTATTAGAATTAGGTATTATTTTAGAACCTATTCAGTTTTTGTTATCACCTGACTATTTAATGACAATTATGATTATTGTTTCATTATGGAGTTCGATGGGTGTAGGTTTTTTAGCAATGCTTGCTGGTGTGTTAAACATTGATCAAACACTTTATGAAGCAGCTTATGTGGATGGTATTAGAAATAGATCTCAAGAAATATTTTATATTACAATCCCATCAATGAAACCGCAAATGTTATTTGGTGCCGTTATGGCAGTTGTTGGAACATTTCAAGCAGGTTCCATTGGAGTTACCTTATCAGGAAGTAATCCAACGCCTTCTTATGCAGGACAACTAATTGTAAATCATATTGAAGATTATGGATTTATAAGATATATGATGGGTTATGCAGCTACGGTATCCGTTGTACTTTTATTGTTGGTTTATTTTATATCAAAAGTGACATTTAAAATTTTAGGAGAGAGGGATTAAATATGGCAAATTCTTTTCAAGGGACAAAAATTAACCCGACTAAATTTAACAAGAGTCAACTCCCATTTTTCTTTATTTTAATACCATTTTCAATGTTGATGTTATTTCCAATACTCTATATTTTTAATCATGCATTTAAACCTTTGTCTGAGTTATATGCTTATCCACCAAGATTTTTTGTTAGACAACCTACTTTATATAACTTTTCACAATTATTAAAAATTTCATCTAGTTCAAGTATTCCTTTTTCTAGATATTTAGTTAATAGTTTATTTGTAACACTCATTGGTGTTGGACTTTCTATTTTATTTACTTCATTAGCAGCTTATGGATTATCAAAACTTAAATTTAAAGGCAAAAAAATATTATTTGAATTAAATACACTTGCTTTAATGTTTGTGCCTGTTGCAGTTCAAATACCAAGATATTTAGTGATTGCAAAACTTGGATTAATTGATAGTTATTGGGCACATATTTTACCAGT
>JBAYAP010000072.1:0-6961 GCA_041669715.1 Acholeplasmataceae bacterium | reverse complement strand
ATATGTCTAAAAATGCCTTTGCATATCAAAAGTATTCAAACTTAAAATATCAAATGAAAATTGGACCACAAGCAAAAATTATTAACGAAAAAGATTTTTTAGGTTTTGATGAACAACACGGTTTATTAATTTTATCATATGAAAACACTCATAAATTTTCTATACAAACTCAAGCAACATTTAACGAATTTGAAGATTTAGATTTATCATTGACATATGAACAAGCTGATCAAAAAGGAACAACTTATTTTAAAAACATTTTAAAAGGCTTTGATTTAAAACATGATCGAGATCAAGAAAATATGGATAAATTATCAGATTTATTATTCTGGTATACACATAACGCGCTTGTTCATTATGCGTCACCTCATGGATTAGAACAATACAATGGTGCAGCATGGGGTACGAGAGACGTATGTCAAGGACCGGTGGAACTATTTACAGCAGCACATCGATATGATTTAATCAGAGAAATCATTTTAAAAGTTTATCAAAGACAATTTATTGAAAATGGTGATTTTCCCCAATGGTTTATGTTTGGTAAATTTTATCAAATTCAAGCACATGAATCACATGGCGATATTATTGTATGGCCTTTACGTACACTTGGATATTATTTACAATCTACTCAAGATACTTCAATTTTGAATGAAACAATTCCTTTTATGTCTATGCAAGAAAATGAATTTACAGCTAATTACAAAATATTAGATCATTTAAGAAAGCAAATTGACAATATTGTTGAATCGTTTATTCCAGGGACTTATCTACCGAGATATGGTGGTGGAGATTGGGATGATACGTTACAACCTGCAAACCATGATTTAACAACAAAAATGGTTTCTGGATGGACAGTTGCATTACTTTATGAAGCATTTAAAGTTTTAGGTACTGAATTAAAAGAAACGCAACAAACATTATCAAATGAATTATTAGATCTTTCAAGTAAGATAAAATCAGATTATATGAAATATATGATTGTTGACGGTATTCCTGCTGGGTTTGTTGTTTTTGAAAATAAAGATCAAAGAAGTTACCTACTTCATCCTAGAGACAATAAAACAGGGTTAACTTATCGATTATTACCATTTGTGCGATCTATGATTTCAGAAATATCCGAAAGTGATGTTATTGAAGCATATCTTGCTTTAATTGATCGTGTATTTATGCATCCCGATGGTGTGAGATTAATGGATACAGCTGTTAAATATCAAGGTGGAAAGAAAACATATTTTGTTAGAGCTGAAACAGCAGCAAACTTTGGTCGTGAGATTGGACTTCAATATGTACATGCACATATTAGATATATTGAAGCAATGACTAGAATTGGTTATGCTAATAGAGCTTATGATGCAATATTTAAAATTAATCCTATTAATATGAAAGCTCATGTTAAAAATGCTGATTTTAGACAAAGTAATATGTATTTTTCGAGTTCAGATGCTGATTTTAATGATCGATATGAAGCAAAAAGATCATTTGATAAAATTAGATTAGGACAAATTAAAGTTAAAGGTGGATGGCGTCTTTATTCATCAGGGCCAGGCATTTTTATTCATCAAATAATTCATCATGTTTTAGGTATCGGATTATATCATGGAAATCTTCATATTGATCCAGTCTTGCCAGATGAATTAGAGGGGTTAGAATTTACATATTATTTTGAAAATAAAAAAATTCATATTACTTATCATAAAGGTGTATCAAAACTATATGTTAATGGTGTAGCATCAGGTCAAGTAAGTCATTTAAATAAATATAGACCTGCAGAATTTATTATTGATAAAAAAGATATATTAAATAATGAAAAAGATATTCAAATTGAAGTGTGGACAAAATAATTAATTTAATAGTATATAAAGCAAGAAACAAGATAATGTCTGTATTGTTTCTTGTTTTCTTTTTTAATTTTTTAAGTGATATAATAGATTTATAAAGAAAGCACGATAAGGAGCAATTTAATGATTAAGACAACCAACCTTACAAAATATTATCATAAAAACGCTAGAGGTATTCTTGATGTTTCACTTGATATTAAAAAAGGTGAAATATTTGGATTTATTGGTCCAAATGGAGCAGGTAAATCTACAACCGTAAGAACGTTATTAAATTTTATTTTTCCAACAAGTGGAAGTGCAACAATTCAAGGTTTAGATATTATAAACGATTCTGTTGAAATTAGAAAACACGTAGGTTATATTCCCAGTGAAATAAATTTATATGGTGATATGACAGTACAAGACTTTTTAGATTATGCTGGAGCTTATCATAAAAATGATTTTAAAGTTAAACAAAAAGAACTTATAAAAAAATTAGAGTTAGATACATCAAGAAAAATTAGTGATTTATCTTTTGGAAACAAAAAGAAAGTTGCTATTATTCAAGCGCTTCAACAAGAACCAGATCTTATTATTTTAGATGAACCAACCAGTGGATTAGATCCACTTATGCAAAATACTTTTTTCACATTGATTAAGGAAGAACAAAAACGAGGTGCGACTATTTTTTTTAGTTCACATATCTTAAGTGAAGTTCAACGTATTTGTGACCGTGTAGCAATCATCAAAGACGGAAAAATTATTAAAGTTGAAAAAATTGATGATATTATGAAAGCTCGTGCAAAAAAAGTCAGAATAAAAACACCAGATGATATTAAAGATTTGACAAATATCTTAGAATATAAAAGAGAAAATGGCCATGTATCATTTGTTTTTACGGGTAGTATAGATCAATTATTTAAAATACTTTCTGATCTTAAAGTCGAAGATTTGACCATTGAAGAACCTTCACTAGAAGAAATATTTATGCACTACTATGATAGGGAGGAAAAATAAGATGAAAAACCTTATTAAAAATGAATTTAAATTAAATTTAAGATCATTAATTTTATGGACAGTCATCATCAGTGGACTAGCTACACTTATGTTATTTTTATTTCCGGCATTTAAAGATGCATTTGATCAAATAGAAGATTTGTTATCAATATACCCGCAAGAGTTTTTAGAAGCTTTTGGCCTAGGTGCTGATGGTTTAGATATGACAGATATTTATGGATGGTTTGGTGTTGAAGGATATTTATTTGTTATGCTTATTGGTGGTAGTTATGCAGCAATTTTGGGCAGTAGTATTTTAAGTAAAGAAGAAGATGATAAAACGATTGAATTTTTATTATCTAAACCAATTAGTAGAACAAAAGTCTTTTTTGGTAAAGTGATTGTTGTTATTATAAATTTAGTACTCGTTAATTTAGTTGTTAGTATTGCCTTATTAATTGCATTTTCAACATTAGGTGAATTTAATTTTGTTGTATGGTTATTATATTCATTTGCACCATTGTTACTTCAATTAGTTTTTGCGTCTTTAGCTTTATTGATTAGTATCTTTATCACAAAATCAAGACAAGTGTTAAGTATTGCACTAGGTATTACTATTGGTATGTATGTTATAGATTTAATCTCATCACTTACTGATAGTGCTGAGTTTTTAAAATATTTTACTCCTTATGAATATATTAGTGCGATATATATTGTTAAAGATCAACAAATTAAACCTTTGTATTTGATTATTTCTATAGCAGTGATTGTTATTTCATTGGGAACAGCTTGGAGATTATATAAGAAAAAAGATATTGCAGTATAAATAAATATTAATAGAAAAAGCATATTTATTGTTACCAAATTTTATCCGTCACAATAAAATGATTAATATAATCAAGGTTATGTAAACGTTATTGAACCCTTGATTTAAATATTTGAAAGAGTATAATTTATATGAATACTTGAAAGGAGATACTTTATATATGAAATTAGTTATTTATATAATGTATGACACATCAAAATTAGATAAATTTCTTCATACACTTAAAGAAAGAAACGTGAATGGCGCTACTATTTTAAAAGGTACAGGCATGGCACGTAAACTTATTGAAAATGATGATATGGAATTTATTGGATCACTAAAAGTTTTATTTGATAACCCGCGCGTTGAATCGGATGTTATTATGATGGCACTTGCAGACGAACAAGTATCTGTTGTTATGGAAGTTATCAGTGAAGTTGTAGGAGATTTAGCAAATCCTAATACTGGTATTGCGTTTACCGTCCCAATCGATCAAATAAAAGGCATTACTAAGAAGAAGTAGGAGAAAAAATTGGATATTACAACTTTGTTTTATACTGGCATTATGATTGTGACGGGTCTTTTGTTTGGTAAACTCGCAAAATTAGTTAAACTTCCGAATGTTACAGGATACCTAGTAGGTGGCGTTTTAATAGGGCCAAGTATTTTAGGGATTCTGGATGCTTCATTTTTCGATGGTTTAGATATTATTTCAACGGTTGCGTTAGGTTTCATTGCCTTTTCAATAGGTAATGAATTTAAAATCTCATATTTTAAAAGGGTTGGGCCAGGTCCAGTCATTATAGCATTTTTTGAAGCTTTCTTTGGTGTGGTTTTTGTATTAGCAATGTTATTAGGATATTTTGCAATAACAAAAAACTTAACGATTGAAAACCTTCGTTTTTCACTTGTGTTATCAGCGATTGCAGCTGCAACAGCACCTGCATCTACTTTATTAGTAGTAAGACAATATAAAGCAAAAGGTCCATTAACAGATACGTTAATGAGTGTTGTTGCTATTGATGATTCAATTGCGATTGTTTTATTTGGTGTTTTAGTAGCGATAGCTAATGCGATTGATCCTTATGCATCACATGGATCATTTGCTCTTCAAATATTATCACCAGTATTTGAAATATTGATATCACTTGGTGTTGGTGCATTCTTTGGACTTATTGTTACATATGGCAGTAAATGGTTTACTGGACGTGGTAATAGAATTTCATTAGTGGTTGCATCAATATTTTTAACAATTTTCTTTGGTGAGTTTTTAGGCGGTTCATCACTATTAGCAGCAATGGTTGCTGGTGGTGTATTTGCAAACATGTCTAAAAAATATGAAGAAATTAACGGACTTATATATTTTGTAACACCGCCAATATTTATTATGTTCTTTGTTTTATCAGGTGCAGAATTAGATATTGCAGTTATTACATCAATTGGTATTATTGGATTGATTTATGCATTCTTTAGAGTTGGTGGTAAAGTATTTGGAGCTTGGTTTGGTGCTAAGATTACAAAAGCCGAAGAAAAAGTTGCGAAGTATTTAGGATGGATGCTTATTCCTCAAGAAGGGGTATCTATTGGTTTATCAATTGCCGCAGCAACATTATTTTCAGGTACAATATTAGGTGAACAAATTCGTGTTGTTGTATTAGCAACGGTACTTATTTATGAACTTACAGGACCAATTATTACGAAACTTACTTTGAAAAAAGCTGGAGAAATTACTGTTAATTATTAGTATCGATGTATAATTTTTCATTAGAATAATGTAAAAACCCATGTTTTGGGTTTTTATTTTTTTTATTTAAAAATTAAATGTTAGAATAAAAGAAAAAAGGGAGAATTTACTATGAAAAAATTATTTAGTGAATTTGGAACATTTATCGCTAAAGGGAATGCAATAGATTTAGCGGTAGGGCTTGTAATAGGGACGGCATTTAATGCAATAATTAAAAGTTTAGTTAATGATATTATTATGCCATTAATTAGTTTAATTGGAGGAAAAGATGTGTCTAATTGGTTTTGGGTATTAAAAGGGTCATCCGTATTTGATGATATTACTGGTGAATATGTTCTTTCAGTAGATGCAGTTGTTTTATATTATGGTCGTTTTATTCAATCAATGATTGATTTTTTAATTATTGCATTTGCCATATTTATCGCATTAAAAGTAATTATAGCTTTTAGAAAAAGCATAGAAGATGCAAAAAAGCTTGTTATAAATCAAGCAAACGAAAAAATCGAATAAATATGTAATTATTTATAAAAATAGTATTTATTAAAAAGTATAAAGCTTTTTCATATATAATAAGACTTGAACAAATATATAAGTACAAAACACGAGAGGTATTAAATAATATGGATCAAGATATCGAACATATAAATTTAGATTTTCATAAAAAAACTTTCGAAATTTTCGAAATTGATTTTATGAATGCAATTAAGCGTATCTTGCCTAAAGAGTTAATTCCAAGAGATATATATATTATTCAAGTTGTTAAAAAATATAGTACAATAAAAGAAAACTTTATGACTAAAATTGCAAACGAAGTTTTGATGTCACCTAGTAAACTATCTAATAATGTGGATTCTTTATGTGAATACCAGTATTTAAAACGCATAAAGAGTGAAACAGATAAACGATGTATATATGTTGAATTAGATAACAAAGGATTTGAAGTATACCAAAAAGTTCATAATTATATGAAAGGATTGCTTCAATATATATTTCGTAGCATTGGTTTAATGAATGTAATTAAACTTAAAAAAATTGTTCATAAAATAAATTTTGGTTTCCGCGAAAGCTATATGAAACATGATGGTTTAGATTATTTAACCGAAAATATAATTTTTGTTTATTTTAAAGTCATTGCTGTTGAAGATCAATTTTTAGAAAAAGAACAATTTGAAATAACAAATTTAGATTTAAAAATATTAACATATGTTTTTCTTCTAAAATCCGAAGATCCTTCTATAAAATTAATTTCCCAATTGTTTAATGATCCATTTTCTACAATTTCATCTGCCGTACAAATATTAGAAAATAAAAATTTAATTACAAAAAAAAGTTCAATTAACGATAAAAGAAAAAAGATATTAACATTAACAAAAGAAGGATTATTTATTGTATCTATGGATTTAGAATTAAGAAAAAAAATATTTGATGAAAACACGAGTAAATTAAATGATAAAGAACGTGTTCTTGCATTTAAGGTGTATCAATATATAAAAGAATTTGCAAACAACAAAAAAGACCTATGATTTCATAGGTCTTTTTGTGTCTTGTTTTAACGTTTAAATTATTCTTCGATAATCGCGTCTGTTGGACAAACTGATT
>JBAYAP010000071.1:0-7123 GCA_041669715.1 Acholeplasmataceae bacterium | reverse complement strand
TTGGCTCACCCTGATAGTATAAATCAAATAATTCATGAATCTGATCTTTTATTTTAATAAAATCATCATGATAAGTATTAAATGAATAACTTCTAGTCATTATTTTAAAATCTTGATACTTTAGCTTAATCCCTACGGTTTTTACTACATATTCTTCCTTGACTAATCGTTGATAAGTCATATCAATTAACTCATCAACAATCTTAATAATAGCTTCTAATTCATCCATTACATAATTTAGAGTTGTTTCATTGCTCATCGATTGATGAACGCTATATTTATTAGGATCTACAATATCATTGCTGCGACCTAATATATGATCTACATAGCTTTCATATGATTGTAAAGACATTATATTTAATATTTTAACTTTATTTTCTTTTTTAATAAAATCACCAATTTTAACAATACCCATTTCTTCTAATTTAGGATAAGTCTTTTTCCCAATACCATACATTTCTTTCATTGGTAATGGCAATAATTTTTGAACAATATCTTTTTTACGAATTACAGTAATACCTAAAGGTTTTTGCATATCAGATGCCATTTTGGCCAAAAATAATGTTGGTGCAATACCGATTGAACAAGGCAATTGATATAAATTCATTAAACCATCCTGGATTTCTTTAGCAATTTGTAAAGGATGTTTAGTTTCTGCTAATTTTGTAACATCTACATATGCTTCATCAATAGATGCAGGTAACACCAAATCAGAAATACTTCTTAAATATTTAAAAAATAATTTTGAATATTTATGATACAATTTAAAATCACTAGGAACAACAACTAACTTAGGGTAAAGTTTAAATGCATCATTTAAATTCATTGCTGACCCAATGCCATAAGCTCTTGCTTTATAGCTTGCTGTAGAAATAACCCCTTTTCTAGTAACCCCACTACCACCAACAGCAAACACTTTATCTTTTAAATAAGGTTCGTTTATCATTGCACAACTGCAAAAGAAAGTATTTAAATCAATATGAAAAATAATTTTTATGTTGTTTTTCATTGTTTCTCTTCCTTTCAATTACAATTTAGTGTATAATATTATTGAAAATTATGATGAGGTGATTACATTGGAAAAAAAAGCATCTCCAAAGAATACGGCTGTTACATCAAATCATCCAAACCAAAAGCATTACCATAACCCAACCGAAACTTGGTGGGGAAAAATTATTGTTTGGATTCTTATATTTGGTATGGTTGGATTAATAATCCTATCATTTGTACTTGCAGTCATTTCAGGAACAGCTTAATCATTTGAATAGAAATATAGGTGCCTTAGGCACCTTTTTTCTTTATTCTAATCCAAGTAATATTTTTGCTTGTCCGATTGCATAATAAGATAATTTTTCATCCGATAACATAAGTGCAATATTTGTAATACGTTCATCTGTTGAAAGTAATGAAATACGTGTTACCATACGTTCATTTTCTTTATGTTTAGTTATACCATAATGATGATCTGCTTTTGCTGCAACTTGTGGTAGATGTGTAATCACGATAAGTTGCATCATTTGACTTAAAGAAGCCATCTTAGCAGCAACTTTAGCTGCCGTTTTACCAGATATTCCAATATCAATTTCATCAAGAATTAATAATGATAATTGATTTGATTTTGCATAAATGCTTTTTAAAGCAAACATAAATCGAGCGCGTTCCCCACCAGAAGCTACTCTAGCTAATGGTTTAACTGGTTCACCTTCATTTAATGAAATCATAAATTCTACTTGTTCAATACCGGTTTCTAAAAAATGAACATCTTCTTTTTTAGGAACATCAAATGAAATAAAGAAATCTGCTTTATCTAAATCTAAATCTTTAAGTTCAACTAAAATTTGCTCACTTAATTGTTTAGCAAGTTTTTTTCTTAACTCTGTTAATTTTAACCCTTTATCATAAACATCATCAAAAGCTTTTTCTAATTTTTTCTTTGATTGTATTACATAAGCATCATAATTTGTGATTTTTAATAATTCATCTTTTATTTCATCTAGATAAATAATTAATTCATCAATTGATTTTTGATATTTTTGTTCAATCTTTTGTAATTCATAAGAACGTTCTTGCATCGTATTAAATTGATCTTGATCAAAATCTAAAGATTCAATCACATCAAAGATTTTTGACTTAACGTCATCAACTTCATAAAAACTGCTTTCCAAACGATCTTTCATTTCAATATATAAAGGATCGATGTCCTTTAATTTTGATAAGGCTTTAGATGCTTCATATAAGACATCTAAATCAAATGTTTCACCATTTAATAATTGATGGGCTTGTTGCAATTGAGCCATCGTTTTATCATAATTTTCTAATTTGTTGATTTCATATTCAAGTTCTTCTTTTTCATGGGCTTTTAATTGATAACTTTCAAGTTCTTTAACTTGAAAAGATAAAAAATCAGCACGATCTAGACTTTCTTGTTTTTTATTTTTTAATTGATCAAATGCTTGTTTTTTTAGCATATAATCACTTCTAGCTAGCATATATGCATTTTGAAGCATATCAATAGCTTGTTCATCAACTTGATCTATAAATTGTAAATACGTATTTCTATCTTGAAGTTGCATTGTTTCATCTTGAGCATGAATACTTGCAAACATCTTTGTAACTTCTCTTAATTTTGATAATGTAACAACTTCTTGATTAATGCGCATTTGATGTTTACCAGACGCATCAATTTCACGTTCTATTTCGATTTCTTCGCCATATCCATAATATGCTTGCACATGTTTAGGCAAATTAAAAATACCACGAACAATCGCTTTATTTTGACCATAACGAATCATTTGTGCATCACTGCGTTTTCCAAATAATAGTTGTAAAGATTCTAAGATGATGGATTTACCTGCACCAGTCTCACCTGTTAATGCTGTTAATCCTTGTTCAAAATCCATTTCCAAGTCATCAATTAATGCAAAGTTTTGTACTTTGAGTTTTAAAATCATATAGCGCCCTCAATTAATTTATCTATATTTTTAGATAGTTTACTACCATCTATATATATCATATACTCCTGATTGCCTTTTTTCCCTTTTAATTTTGTCTTTTTTAAATCTATTATATGAAATCCAAGTAATTCAATCACTTGCAAAACATCTTCTAATACTTTTTTATGTAATTTAATATCTTTAACGATACCTTGTTTAATTGTTTTTTTACCAACTTCAAATTGCGGTTTAATTAACCCAACAATCTCACCTTGAAAACCTTTTATATGCTTAAATATTTTAGTAATTGAAATAAATGAAACATCAATCATGATCAGTTGAGCCAAAGGTAATTCTACATCCAAAATATTTGTTTCTTCATGAACAACAACTTTAGGATTACTTCTAATTATTGGATCTAATTGATCTTTACCAACATCATAAGTATAAACCAACAGTGCACCATGTTCTAATGCACATTGGGTAAAGCCTCCAGTAGATGCACCAATATCAATTACGGTTTTATGCTCAAATGATAAATCAAAACTATCAATAGCATCATACATCTTTTCGCCAGCTCTGCCGACAAAATTAAGATGTTCTAAAACCTTAACTTCTTGATTAATAATATCAACACCATTTTTTTTAGCAACTTGATTATCAACAAGAACAAAACCTCTTTTAATTAAATCAGATGCCTTACTTCTTGTTGATACAAATTTATTTTCTACTAAATATAGATCTAATCTCATAAGAATGTTTCAAGTACCTTAATCACTGAATCTAAATCCATGTGGTATTTTTTTAAAATATCTTCATATTTTCCAAATATTACTACTTGATCTTGCAAAGACATGTATTTAACTGGTATTTGATAACCGTGTTGCATCATAAAATCTAATACTTTAGGATACAATCCAGCAGCATTAGCAATTTCTTCATAAATAAATACTTTATTTGTCAGATCTAATGCTTCTTTTAAAATTATTTCATCAATTGGTTTAATAAATCTTGCGTTAATAATAGTAGCATCTAATTTTAATTTATCATTAGCTTGAATCAATAAATCTAAACTTTTTCCATAACTGATTAACAAAGGTCCTTGACCTTTTCTTAAATATGTCCAAAAACCATCAAGTGGCTTTAATTCTATCGGATTATTTTTTAAATCAACTACTACTTGACCACGTGGATAACGAATAACAAATGGATGTTTTTGTTCTAAAAATCCATAATATAATAGCATTTCAAGATCATTTTTATCATAAGGCATAGTAATAACTACATTTGGCATTAAACTAAACATTGATACATCAAATAATCCTTGATGTGTCGAACCATCTTCACCAACAATTCCAGCACGATCAATACCTAAAACAACATGATGATCACTTCTGGCAATATCATTTAATATTTGATCAAATGCCCGTTGACTAAATGTTGCATAAACTGGAAAATATACAGGAATGCCTTGATGAGCTAAACTTGCTGCCATCGTTGCTGCATGTTCTTCAGCAATACCTACATCCAAATATTGATTAGGAAACATTTTTTGAAATTTTAACATTTTAGTTCCAACAGTCATTGCTGGCATAACTACAAATGTTTTTTGAAGGGCTTGCAAAGCTATCATACCTTCAGAAACCAATTCACTCCAAGAAATACCTACCTTAGGTTGATTGCTTTGTTTAGAAATACCATGATAAGATCCTATAGTATCAATTTCGGCTGCTGGATGTCCCTTACCTTTATCGGTAATAATATGAACAATCACTGATTTTTTTACATGTTTAATTCGATTTAAAGTTTTAATCAAAACTTTTATATCATGGCCATCAATTGGACCTACATACATATATCCTAAATCTTCAAAAATATTTTGTCTTTGAAGAAGACTTCTTAAGGCTCTTTTAAATCTGCTAAAAATTCGTAATATTAAACGTGGTGTAATCTTTACCCAAAACTTTTTCATCCCAATTAAAAATTTCATACTTCTAATTTTAGTTAATGCATTTGAAAATGCACCTACACTTCTAGAAATACTCATCTCATTATCATTTAAAACAATAATACCTTGATGTGACTTATCATTACCTAAAACATTTAACGCTTCAAAAGACATACCACTAACAATTGATGCATCACCAACTATGGCAATCCCTCGACCTTCATTTTGTTTTATTTCATTAGCATATAAATAACCAACAAGTGCGGATATTGCAGTTCCTGCGTGCCCACTTTCCCATTGATCATGTTCTGATTCACGATAATCAATATAACCAGATAGCCCATCAGTTTGACGTAATTGATCAAACATTTTAAAACGGCCTGTTAATATTTTATGTGTATACGCTTGATGTCCAACATCAAAAATAAATGCATCCTTTGGACTATCAAATACATAATGAAGGGCAATAATTAATTCAACAGTCCCTAAATTAGAACTTAAATGTCCCCCCGTTTTAGGAATTGTATCAAGCAAAAAAGCACGTATTTCTACGGCTAATGCTTCTAATTCCTTGTATGATAGATTTTTAAGAAATGTGGGATCTTTGATGTCTTTTAAATCCATTACGCTTTTATTTCCTTTATCACAAGTTTTTCAGCTTCTTCAAGCATTTGATAACAAGTTTTAGATAATTCAATACCACGTTGATATTTTTTTACGGCTTCATCCAATGTGATTTCTTTGTTTTCTAAATCTTTTACAACTTGTTCTAATTCCTTTAATAATGTTTCAAATGATTGATTTTCCATTATTTACGCTCCTTATCGATCACTTTAGTTTTTAATTTACCATCTTTTAAAGTGACTTGAATCATATCGTTAATATCAATATCATTAACACTTGATATCACATGTTGATCTTTTTCAATATATGCAAATCCTTTATCCATATAAGATAAGGGATTTAATCCCTTTAATGCTGTTTGAAAAACTCTAAATTCATAATCTTTTTGATTAAGAACAATATGAATATTTTTTTCTAGTTTTTGATTTAAAACTTCTTTTTTTTCTTTTAACATCTTTATATAGTCTAAAGGTGATCTTAACATTTTTGTTTGTTGAATCACTTTATTTTTTTGATCTTCTAATTTTAAAATAAAATTTCTTGTAAGCAAATCTTTAGATTGCTTTAACATTCTTTTAGATTGCTCAACTTGATAAATTGGTGATACAACATCTAATCTTTGATCTAAGTGAATTAAATGCGTTTGATATTGATTTATATAACCTAACAATAATTTTGTTACTTGTTCTTTATAGTTTTCAATATCTTCTAATAAATCAGTTTTATTAGGTGTTGCAAGTTCTGCTGCAGCTGTCGGTGTTGGTGCTCTTAAGTCAGAGACAAAATCACATAACGTGAAATCCGTTTCATGACCGATTGCGGTGATTACAGGTATTTTCGACTCATAGACAGCCATAATCGCTGGAAGTTCATTAAAACCCCATAAATCTTCAATAGAGCCACCGCCACGTCCAACTATTAATACATCAACTTCATTTAATTGGTTTGCTAATAAAATTTGATTACGAATCGAATTTGAAGACTCTGGTCCTTGCACCAATGCTGGATATAAATGAATTTCAGCTAAGAGATATCTTCTTTCAACTGTATTTCTTATATCTTCAATAACAGCACCTGTCGGTGATGTTACAACTCCAATTTTTTTTGGAAATTTAGGAATTTTCTTTTTGTGATTTTGATCAAAATAACCTTTATCTTCTAAATCTTTTTTTAAAGCTTCATATTTTAAATATAATTCACCAATACCATCAAGTTTCATTTCTTGAACTTGAATACTATAAGACCCTCCAGCCTCATAAACACTCATTTTACCATTTAATAAAATATGATCACCATCTTTAGGTGTAAATGAGACTTGTTTTACATAATTGTTAAACATAATACAAGATATTTGTGAATTTTCATCTTTTAACGTGAAATAAAAATGTCCGCGACTGTGATGTTTAAAATTAGAAATTTCACCTTTAATATAAATAGAAACAAGGTGTTTATCACCTTCAAGTTTCGCTTTAATATATTTAGTTAACGCGGATACGGTTAAGTAATTTTCCAAATATTATCAGTCCCTTACTGCATGTGCAATATTATCTAATAATTTATTCGTAAACTTATGTTGTTTTTCATCATCAAGATCTGTATACTCTTTTGTGATTTCAAT
>JBAYAP010000070.1:0-7211 GCA_041669715.1 Acholeplasmataceae bacterium | reverse complement strand
TTATATTATCAGTATATATAAGAAGATGGTTTTATCAAAAAGATCATATCTTTATGGGAGGTAAAAAATGAAATTAAAAGTTAAACATTTAGCAGCAGATTTAAATTTAGAAATACTTGCAGGTCATAAAGCATTAGAAAATGAAGTGAAGGCAGAAATGTTATCTAGACCTGGTGTAGAACTTGCGGGCTTTCTTGATTTCTTTGATGCAGATAGATTGGTCTTAATTGGTTCAAAAGAAAATCAATTTATGAAATTATTACCTTTTGATATTATGAAAACAAGAGTTGAAGATATTATGATGAAAAGACCTCCAGCATTTATCTTTTCAATTAATGTAGAGGTTGATCCATTATTTTATGAACTTGGTGATAAATATAATGTTGTTATATTAAAGAGCCCTGTCAGAACAACACCGTTATTTAGTCAACTATATGCATATTTACATGAAAAATTAGCACCAAGACTTACTGTCCATGGTGGCTTGTTAGATATAAATGGATTAGGAGTTTTAATTATTGGTAAAAGTGGTATAGGTAAAAGTGAAACAGCACTAGAATTAATTAAACGTGGACATATCTTAATTAGTGATGATCGTGTCGATATTTTTGAAACGACACCTGGTATGATTGTAGGTAATGCACCTAAAATATTAGAACGTTACATTGAGGTTAGAGGTATTGGTATTGTTGATGTTGTTACAATGTTTGGAGCAGGGGCTTATCGCGAAAGTAAAAAAATTAGATTGGTTGTTGAATTAGAACACTGGAAGAAAGATAAGCAATATGATCGCTTAGGTGTTGATAAAGAAACAATGACATTCTTTAATACTGAAATTGCAAAAGTGACGATTCCAATTTTACCTGGAAGAAATGTTGCAACACTTGTTGAAGCGGCAGCGATGAACACAAAATTAAAATATTTCGGATATAATGCAGCAAAAGATTTAACAGAAGCAGTTGCTAAAAAAGCAAGTGGTTATAGAAAGGATGAAGATGATGAATAATTTTTGGCAAAAAAACAAGCAAGACTTACTCGTTTTTTTAACAATTGTTGTAGGATTTATTTTACTTGTGATACTTGCAACAGCAACTCAAAATGGTTATCCATATAACTCAACAGCAATTGATACAGATTTTAATATTGGGTCATTTCAATTTGATGTTCAATGGTATGCAATATTTATTTTATCTGGTATAGCATTTGCCAGTTTATTAGGTTATTATGAATTTAAAAAATTTCATGAAGACACAGATATTTTATTTGATGGCTTATTATATGCAGTGCCACTAGCAATTGTTGGTGCACGTCTATGGTGGGTATTATTTAATTTAAGTAGCATTCATTCAATTGGTGATATCTTTGATACTCAAGGTGGTGGATTAGGTATTCACGGGGCGATTATCTTTGTATTTATATTTTTAATATTTTTTACAAAATGGAAAAAGATTTCATATTGGTGGTTATTAGATTTAGTTGCTCCGGGATTTTTAATTGGTCAAACTATGGGACGCTGGGGAAACTTTATGAATGGTGAATTATATGGACCAGCAGTTGACAGTTTAAATTATTTACCAAAATTTATAAGCGAACAAATGTATATTGGTGGAAGTTATCATTTACCAACATTCTTATTTGAAAGTATTTGGAATTTTATAGGGTTAATTATTATTTTAATTTTAAGACGTAAACGTGTATTTAAATTAGGTGATATTTTAGGATTTTATTTAATTTGGTATGGCACGATTAGAATTCCAATGGAACTGTTAAGATTTAAAGGTGATCCTGCTGATCCACTACCATTGCCATGGATTACCGGTAATGCAAGTGCTTGGTATGAAATGACATCTATTTGGACATCTATTTTATTAATTGTTGCGGGATTATCCATTATTATTTTAAAACGTGTATTTGCTAAAGAACTACCATACTACAACGAATATTTAGAAAGTAGAACTGCAAATGAAACTGATACTATTTGATCTAGATGGAACACTTATAAAATCAACTAAAATTATATTAGATGTATTTAAGATAGTATTTGATAAATATTTAAAAGATGTTATGTTAGATGAAAAAACACTTTCAAATTTTTTAGGACAAACACTGTGGAAAACATTTGGTACGTATACCGATGATCAAGCGTTAATTGATCAAATGGTAATTGATTATAGAAAGTATTCAGAAACACTTATAGATGATCAACTTGAGTCTTATCCTCATGCTTTAGAAACTATACGCTATTTAAAATCTCAAGGGCTTTTAGTAGGTGTTGTAACTTCTAAAACAAATCATGTTGCATTAAGTCATTTGAAACTTGTAGGCCTTGATCAAGAAATTGATCACTTAATTGGGTATAATGATGTTACAGAATATAAACCTCATCCAGAATCTATTTTAAAAGCGTTGGAATATTTTAATGTAGAAGCAAAAGATGCAGTTTATGTAGGTGATCATGAAAATGATATGAAGGCTGCAAAACGTGCACATGTTACATGCTGTGCAGTTACTTATTCAAACCGTTTAGAAGAAATGTTGTTAGAAAATCCAGAATATGTTATTGATGATTTATCAAATTTAATGGATTTAATATAAAAAAGGAGAACAAAAAAATGTTATATGATGTCTTAATTGTTGGTACTGGTCCTGCTGGAATTACTGCAGGTATTTATGCAAAACGTGCAAATTTAAAAGTTGCAATGTTTGAAAAAGATACACCAGGTGGACAACTATCCAAATATAATGAAATTGAAAACTACACTGGTGCTAAGAAAGTTGCTGGATATGAACTTGCAACCATGATGATTGATCATGCTTATGAAATTGGTGTGGAAGTCATTTATGATGAAGTTACTAAAGTAGAATTAGATGGCAAGATCAAAAAAATTGTGACACCAAATAAAACATATGAAACAAAGGCAGTTATTATTGCTACTGGAAATGTACCAAGAAGATTAGGTGTAGAAAATGAAGATGCACTTGCAATGAATGGTATTAGTTGGTGTGCAATTTGTGATGGTCCTTTATATAAAGACAGAAAAGTAGTCGTCATCGGTGGTGGAAACAGTGCTGTTGAAGAAGCTGCATATTTAGCAACACTTGCAACACATGTTACGGTTGTTCAAAATTTAGCCATATTAACAGCTGATAAAAAAGCACAAGATATTTTACTTAAACAAAAAAACGTAGATATTAAATATTCAACAGTTGTTGCTAAATTTTTAATGGATGATAAAGGGTTAACCGGTGTTGTCTTAAAAGATGAACAAGGCAAAGAAGAAACTGTAACTGCTGATGGTGTTTTTGAATATGTTGGATTGATTCCAGTTACTGATATGGTTAAAGATTTAGGTGTTACAAATAAATATGGCTATATTGAAGTTAATGAAAAAATGGAAACAAAAGTACCTGGTGTCTATGGTGCAGGTGATGTGATTGTAAAACAAATTAGACAAGTGGTTACGGCAACTTCTGATGGTGCAATTGCCACTCAAAACTGTTTAAAATATTTAGAAACTTGGTCATAAAATGAGTTTTGCTAGAACTGTAAAAGAGGAATTGGTGACACTTCCGGTTGAGTTAGAAGAACAGCTTGCAGAGTATGCGGCATTCTTAAATCTCAATACTGAATTTCATATTGAAAACAAGAAAAAAATGCTTGATTTTAAAACCAATAATCCAACCGTTGCAAAACGGTTTTTACAGCTTACTAGATCCCTTTATCAAGCAGAGACGACATTACTTACACAACAACAAGTAAAGCTTAATAAACGGCAAACAATCATCGTTAGAATTGAAACAAAAGTTGATGATATCATTAGTGAACATGGATTTTTAGATAATGAGATTGAATCTCAAACACTATTAACGAGATCTCAAGAATCGAAACGTGCATTCTTGCGTTCATGCTTCTTATCATCAGGATCTGTTAATCATCCAAAAACGGCTGAATATCATCTAGAGATATTTTCAAGAAATTCTGATGAGATTATATTGATTCAATCAATGATGAATGCATTTGATTTAAATGCTAAAATTACTAAGCGTAGAACAGGCTATATTGCATATGTTAAAGATGCTGAAGGCGTGAGTATGTTTTTACAATTGATTGGTGCACAAAATGCTTTGTTTCAATTTGAAGATATTCGGATAAAAAGAGATTTTAACAATTCAATTAATCGTGTAATGAATTGTGAAATTGCTAATGAAAAAAAAGCAATAGTTGCAGCAAACAATCAAATTCATGATATTCATTTAATTACGAAGTATTATCCTAAAGATCAACTTAATGAAAAATTAAATCAAATCATTGAATTGAGAACTGAACATCCTGATATGAGTTTACGAGAATTATCAGAATTATATGAGGCAAGATTTAAAGAAAAACTCTCTAAATCTGGATTAAATCATAGGCTTAAAAAGATTAAAGAATTAGCAGAAAAAATTAGAGAAAGTGGGTATATCAAATGATTAAAGGTATGGGTATTGATCTTGTTGATTTAAGTCGAATAAGAGAAATAGCAGACGATAGATTTGTTCATAGAATCTTAAGTGATGATGAACTTAAACTTTATGAAAATATTGCAGATGAAACAACTAAACTAACATTTTTAGGTGGTAGATTTGCCGCTAAAGAAGCGATTTTCAAGGCAATATCTAAAGGTAAGGGCACAGCTTATTATAAAGATTTTTCAGTGCTTTCTGATGAAAATGGTAAACCTTATGTAATCAGTGAATATTTTGATGATGATGCACTTGTTCATATCACTATTACACACACAGATTCACATGCAATTGCTTATGTATTAATAGAATATTAAACATATTTATACATAATGTTGTATTTTATGAAGTTATTCGGTATAATTTTTTATGGATGGGATGTGAATTTATGGCAAACAAAAAACAATCATTTAGTAAAAAGCCAGTTCAAAATAAACAACCACAAAATAAAGTGGAAGAAAAGAAGAATTTATTAAAAGAAGCAAAAGAACCAACTAAAGGTGAAATAATATTCTTTAAGATTGGTATGATTGCTATCTCAGTTGCAGTTTTAGCATTTGTAGCTTTTATTTTAATTAATCATTTTACGACCGATGATAGTGTAGTATATGAAGATTATATTCAAATTTCACATTCTAGTTTAACAGAAATTGTTAAGGATAATGATAATACAACATATGGTGATTTTACATATTTTAATCAATTTGAAGAATTTGACAATTTGCGTGATTTAATTAATAAAAATGATGTCATTTATTTATTCTTCTATCATAGTAGTGACTATGATGAAGATATAGAAGCAGCTATTGAAAATCAAACAATGATTAATCTTATTCCAACAGTAACACTGATGGATGATAATGAAGATGAAGTATTTGTGGCTTTCTTATTTATTGATTTAGATTCTATAATAAATGAAAGTATAATTTCAGATACTGATTTAGATTATTTAGGATTAGATGAAAGTGATGATCAAACCTTAGTGATATTTGATATCTATAATGGCGATGGTGAAAACTTCACCGCTGAAGAAGATGCTGCTGATATTATTGAAATTATCAACGCATTATAATAAAGAAATAGACAACAAGGGCTTTGCCCTTTTGTGTTATATAAAGGAGATGAAATAACATGAATGCACAAATTATTTCAGATATAAGACAAACATTAGGAATTTCGGTAAAACAGGTTACTACTGTTTTAGATTTACTTAATGAAGGTAACACTATTCCATTTATTGCGAGATATCGTAAGGAAGCAACCGGTGGATTAGATGAAGAACAAATCAATGAAATTTTTAAAACTTGGAATTATCAATTAAATTTACTTGAAAGAAAAGAACAAGTCATTCGTTTAATTGATGAAAAAGGTATGCTTACTGATGCTTTAAAATTAGATATCATGAAAGCTGACAAACTTGTTGAAGTTGAGGATTTATATCGTCCTTATAAAGAAAAGAAAAAAACAAAAGCTACCGAAGCAATTGCTAAAGGTCTTGAACCTTTCGCTACTTGGTTACTTGAATTTCCAAAAGAAGATGTATTAGAAAAAGCTAAGGCTTTTGTCAATGATAAAGTAGCGAGTGTTGAAGAAGCAATTGAAGGCGCTAAATTTATTATTTCTGAAAAAATATCTGATGATGCAAATTATCGTAAAGCACTTAGAACATCCGTTGTTGATGATGGTGTTGTAACAACAAGTGTTAAAAAAGGTGAAGTTGATGAAAGAAAAGTTTATGAGATGTATTATGATTATCATGAACCAGTGTCACAAATGAAACCTCATCGTATTTTAGCGATTAATCGTGCTGAAAAAGAAAAAGTTATTACTGTTAAAATTGATGTTGATAAAGATCTTTTAGTTAATTATTTGATTTTTCATGTTATTAAAGATGAACAATCAACAGCAACCCCTTATATTAAAGAAGCTATAGAAGATGCTTTAAAGCGCTTAATATTTCCTAGTTTAGAAAGAGATGTTAGAAGTGAGTTAACAGACAAAGCTGAAGAACAAGCCATTGAAGTTTTTTCTGATAATTTACAAAAACTATTATTACAACCACCACTTAAGGGTAAAGTAGTTTTAGGTGTAGATCCTGCATTTAGAACGGGCTGTAAATTAAGTGTTTGTAATGAACAAGGTACAGTATTAGAAAAAGGTGTTATTTATCCACATGAAAAAACAAAAGGTGGTACAATTACTGATGAACAAGTTGAATCATCACAACGTATACTTATTCGTTTAATTCATAAATATAATGTTGAATTGATTGCGATTGGTAATGGTACAGCATCTAGAGAAACTGAAAGTTTTATTGCTAATTTAATTAAGACAACAGGTATGAAAGCATCTTATGTTATTGTAAATGAAGCTGGAGCATCTGTTTATTCTGCAAGTGAACTTGCAAGAGAAGAATTTCCTGATTTTTCAGTTGAAGAAAGATCAGCAGCATCCATTGCTAGACGGTTACAAGATCCATTATCAGAACTTGTTAAAATTGATCCAAAATCGATTGGTGTTGGTCAATATCAACATGACGTATCTGCTAAGAAATTAAATGAATCATTAGGATTTGTTGTCACACAAGCAGTTAATAGTGTTGGTGTAAATGTTAATACTGCATCTAAGTCATTGTTGATGTATGTTTCTGGATTAAATAAAACTAGCGCGGAAAACATTGTAAATTATCGTGATACTGTTGGTAAATT
>JBAYAP010000069.1:0-7374 GCA_041669715.1 Acholeplasmataceae bacterium | reverse complement strand
GATCTTGTTTGGAAATATGTTTCAGGATTTGGAACAAATACATATCTAAAATCTGCACCAACTGCAAGTGATGCTGCAATCATTCTGTGTCCAGAAACTGCAAATTGCATTTCATCAAACACAACTGCGTATTCTGTAGAATAACCACCCATTGAGTGTCCACTTACACCAATCATACCATTACCATTTGCATCTTTTAATACATAATCTTGTGCATACATATAAGTCACTGCATCATACATTGCGTAAACATAGAAACTAAATGCTGATTCTGTATCCCATGTTGAATCCCCATGATCATACATATCAAAAGCTAATACAACATACCCACGTCTAGATAATTCAATTGCAGCAATTTCTTGCATTTCTGAATTGTTTAAGTATCCATGAGTCAATACAACCGCAGGTGCTGGATTTGAAGCATCTACACCTTTTGGAGTATAGAGATATCCTGCTAATTCACCACGTTCTGTTTCAAAAGAAATCTTGTCAACCTTAACACTAAAGAAAGAGTTTTGAACTAAAGAAGCTCCTAAACTAAATACAAGTGCTGCGATAACCAAGATTACTAGCCACTTAAGTGACTTTGACATATTTTTAAACATATTTTTCTCCCTTCATATATGTTTTTACCAAAATTAAAAAGCGAAACAAAAACATCTAATGTTTGTGCTTCGCTCGAATTCTCTCGCATTTAAATTATAAATACACGTTTATGTTATCATTAAATGAAAGCGTTGTCAATCATGTATTAAATAAAATGTTATTTCTTTATATAAAGTTCTAAATATTAAATAATAAATAAAAAAATGTTAACTTGCATCAATTAAAACACCAATCACTGCAAGTATAACAATGAGTGTAATGCCAAATAAATAAACTACTGATGGGTGTTTTTCAATGATATTTTTCATATAATACCTCTTTGTTTACACTTCATTTATAACATTATTAATGTTAAATCTTCGATTTCTTTTCATAAACTTTACATTTATAAAAAAATATATTAAAAAAAGACAACATTTTTAATGTTATCTTATTTTCTTATTACGTTTATAGTATCTACTTGAATAGAATTCAATATTAAATACGTTTTATATTTGTTTAATTTGTACAACTTTTCCTTCATACACAACTTTATTTTGTTTTAATTTATCTACAGCACTTCTTTTAATTCCAAATACAGTTTGATTATTTTCATGTTTAATATCACCAATGTTTTTTTGGAAAATACCAAATGAATCATCCATAAATTTTAAAAATTTAGGTGGTGTCATTTTGTCTTTTCTACCTACATTAATAACATAATCTTGATATTGATTATTTGATCTAGATCTTTGATTTGACGGTTTTCCATCACGATCATATGATCTTTCATTTGATCTTTCATTAGATCTTGTCTTTTTAGGATTCACTGCTTCTATTTCATGATAATTTTTTGATTTAGGAATAATTTGATCCAATAACACATTAATCAATTGTTCTTGTGTTGTATGTTCTAAAATATCTTTAATTAGTTCTAAGTGATTGTCAACTTCACCTGATAATTTTTCTAAAAGTTGATCTTTAAATAATAAAAGTTGTACATCTTGAACATCTTTTGCCGTTGGAATTTGCTTAAATTCAATTTTTGCACTAATAAACTTTTCAATATCTCTTAATTGATTTTGTTTTCTAGGTGTAACAAATGAACAAGCTAAACCTTTTTTCCCTGCACGTCCTGTTCTACCAATACGATGAACATAGATTTCTAATTCATTTGGTAAATCATAATTGATAATCAATTCTACATCATCAATATCCAATCCTCTTGCAGCAACATCAGTACCTACAAGTATTTCTAATTGGTGTTCTCTAAATCTTCTCATAACATCATTTCTATTGCGTTGCTTAATATCACCATGCAATGCATCAGCAAGATATCCATGAGAAACTAAGTTTTCAGTAATTCTATCAACATCTGCTTTTGTGTTAGAGAATATAATCGTACTCTTTGAATTCGTATAATCTAAAATGCGGGATAACAAAGTAAGCTTATCTTCGTTTTTGACGATGTAATAATTTTGTTTAATTTGATCAACAGTCATCGCTTCATTTTCTACTTTTAAAATAATTGGGTCATGTTGATATGTTCTTGCTATTTTTTTAATTGCTTGTGGCATAGTTGCAGAAAATAACAATATTTGTCTTGTTTCATTAATATGAGACAAAATAGTTTCAATATCTTCTTGAAATCCCATCTTTAACATTTCATCAGCTTCATCTAAAGCTAATGTTGTTACTGTTTGTAAATCAATTGTTCCTCTGTCCATTTGATCCATCATACGACCTGGTGTAGCTATAACAATTTGAGGATTTTTTCTTAGTGCTGCAAATTGCTTTTCATATGATTCTCCGCCAACAATTAAAGCAACATTAAAATACTTATTAAACTTCACAAGTTTTAACAATTCTTTATATACCTGTGTTGCTAGTTCTCTAGTAGGACAAATGATAAGTCCTTGAGTATGTTTTAAACTTGTATCTATTTTTTCAAGCATTGGTATGCCATAGGCAAAGGTTTTACCTGTACCTGTTTGTGCTTGTCCTATAATGTCAAATCCTTCAATAGCTTTAGGAATTGCTAAAGCTTGAATTGGTGTTAATGTTTCGAATCCTAATGATTCGATCGCTTGTTTTGTTGTTTGTAAAATTTGTAAATCTTTAAATAAAATATCCATGGTTTTCCTACTATTCTTTATGTGCTTTTTAAAAGCCTTTATAAGTATACCACAAATAAACAAAAACAAACATATTTAGTCTTTTACTATTAAAATCAATATATTTCTTTACATTTCTATTAAAAAAGTAGCAAATATGTGAAAAATTTGCTACTTTACTCTATTTAACTTATTTCTATACTTCCTGTATCAGTGTTTGCATTTAAATAAAAATCTGCATTACTGTGTGTTATATGATATTCACTACCCTGTGATTGTCCATTAACTTTTACATTTCCAATTTCTGTTTCTAAATTTAATGTTCTATTTTCTAAATTAAGGCCCGTCGTTTTAATTGTTCCAGTATCAGTTCCTAAATCAATTTTATTGCTAATTACATCATCTAAATAAATTGATCCTGTATTTACTTCAATGAATAAACCATCACTAGTAGCATTATTAATTTCTACTGTACCTGTACTTTCATCAATTGTGATATCGTTATTTACTATTACATTTTTTACATTAATATCACCCGTGTCTGATTCTAAAATCAAATCATCACAGCTTATTTCCTTAACTTCAATTCGGCCAGTATCCGTCATTAAATTCACTTCTTCTAATGCTTGAAAATCACTTAATTTAATATCACCTGTATTAGTTTTCACGATTGCATCAAATACTTGTGCTTCAGGTATTTGTATGGTTAATGTCAATGTTGCATTAGATGCAAAACTCCAATTAAATATAGAATTCCATGTATTTGTATTTGTCAATTTAATTTGTAATACTTGATTTATAAGATCTATATCCCAAATTTCAGTATCACTTTGATAATATGTGATGTGAATATATTCGTCTTCGGAAGGTTCAATAACAATATTTCTAGTTGTTACATCAACATCTAATAATATAATATCTTCTTCATATGTCAATGGGTCTTGTAAAACATAAGATACATTGTCAAATGCTTGATTAAATACATTTGAAAAAGTTGCCCCAGAAACAATCCCAACACCTATAAATATAATGCCTATGAATATAGACGAAATAACAACGATTTTAAATATTTTCATAATTTTCTCTCTTTCTAACGATTAATCTGCTAAACCAAATTGCTAATTGCTTAAATATATACCATGATATTTTAAACATAAAATATCCCAAAGTACTAAGAATCGAAAATGCAATTAACCCCATACCTATTGATACAAACAATTCGGGTGCTGCTAAGCCCATGGTGAAAACTTGAAATAAATACATAATCACTGAAAATGCACCACCAATGATTACTGCCCCTCCACTTATAACTAATGATGCTGCAACAATCATTAAAGAAATATAAACAATGCCTAATGGAATAAGTATTGGTGAAGAAAATAAAATAAGTACAACAAGCCATGCATTATGTGAAGTATCTTTGCTCTTTACTGCTCTTTTTGATAATACTTGAGGAATCAATTGCTTTGCGAGTTTTTTAGGTTCATATGAACTTAACACTTCATCAATATCTCTGCCCTCATCAAGTTTATCATTAACCATTTCTTCATAATACGTCAAAATTTCATCTGTTTCTTTTTTATCAAAATAATTAGTTAATTCTTTTTCAAATTGAATTAGCCAAGTTTTGAGTTTTCTTTGTTCATTCATTTCGTTTCACCTCATTATCAGTTAAAATATCATATATTTTTTTAATATCTTTCCATTCGGATAAAAAATCATCAATTTGTAATAAACCTTCTTTTGTGATTTTATAATACTTTCTATTCCTGCCGTTGAATACTTTATCGTATGTTTGTAATTGATCCTGTTTTTCTAATCTTCTTAAAATAGGATAAAGTGTTGATTCACTTATATCAATATAGGGTGTTAAATCAGTAATGATTTTATATCCATAAGAATCTTCTTTAGATAACATTGCTAATACGAACACTTCTAAAACGCCTTTTTTTAATTGCTGCTTCATATGTATACCTCCATTTCAATAGTATTATACAATGCATAGTATACTTTGTCAACAAAAAACATCAAATTAAATAACTTGATGTTAATGTGTATTATTTTTGTTTGTTTTGAGCTTTATATTGATTTCCAAAATTAAACTCCAGTGAATCTATAATTTTATTTGATGAATCTAAATATCTTTTAAAATGTTCTAAAGCTTTTTTAGGTCCACCTTGATGTGTGATTAACAATGTGACATTTTTATTTTTAAATTTATGATCTCTTAAAAACTTTTTCATAAATGGCACAATCGTAAATGCCCATACAGGTGAAGCTAGTACAATTTCATCATATTGATCAAAATCTATATCAATATGTTCATATTTTAATTTTGCATCAAATGTAGAAAACATACCTAAATACATAATTTGTAGCCAATATTTTTTAGGAATTTTTATTTTCCCTTTTAACCTAAAAAATTCACCTTCAAATAATTCATGAACTTTTTGATCTGTATGGCCACTTAATGAATAATATATAATTGCTTTCAATATATCACCTTCATTTATCTTTATATCTTAATTATACCACCTTGACCATAATTTATTTTATATCTATATCAAGTTCAATTGGATAGTGATCAGATAAAGTTTTGTTTGGATATATAATGCTTATCTGTTTAAACTTTAAGCGTTTATCATAGAAAATATAATCGATTGGCAAGCCTAATTGATTATTAGTAAATCCATGAAAAGTTAATAAATTATTTTTTTGATAATCATAACCATCATAAAATATATTTCTCATATGGGCAATCGTTTTTGTTTGCGGGTTTTGATTAAAATCTCCTAATATAATTGTATAAAAACGATATTTGGATTTTAAACCTTCTATAAACATTAGTAAATATTTAGCCTGCATTAGAGATATTTCATCACTACAATAATCTAAATGCGTATTAAAAATACCAATCATCCCAATATCTTTAATATCAATGATGGCATATGTTGAAATTCTTGTAAAACAACTACCTTCAATTTTAGACACTTTTGTAGGCGTATCAGACAGCCAGAATGTATTGGTATCTATAAGATTACCAATCCTTTTTTTAATAAGTAATGGAACTGATTCTCCTTGTTCGTCTCTTGGCGTAATATAAAAATCATAATCAAAAATTTGTAATTTTAAATCATTGAGCATATGTATAGATACTTCTTGAAGGGCAAGCATATCTGGTTTATGTTCATGAATAAAATGAATTACATTTTGTTTTCTGTGTTGCCAATCATTGATGCCATCTGATGCCACATCCACTCGTAAATTAAAACTCATAATTTTGATTTGTTTCATATTAAACCCCATAATTTCTTTACTTATTTATTAAACATAACCTTTTCTGAATTAAACATTTTAGTAAGCATCCATACACCAACAAAAACAACAACTAAGTTTGTTCCAATAGTAATTGCTAAATAGCTTGGATTTACAGTTAAACTTAATATACTTGTAATACTTTGAACAGAATTATAAAGCGGTATAAAATAAGCAAATATATTTGAACTTGCTACACCTAACATAGATGAAATTCCAATTAACATATTTAACATCATAAATGGTACTGCAAGTGATGCTGCCTCTTTAATCGTTTTTGCATAAGCAGAAACAATCGATAATAAAACAACATAAATAAGAACAGTTGAAATAATAACAATAAATAATAAGATATATGTGCCAATGCTATACATATTAGTTGTCACATTAGTTCCACCAAACAATTTAGGTAGTGATAACATCACACCAGCAAAACTAGATGCCGCACTCACAAGTGTAATAATACTTAATGAAATAATTTTACCTAAAGCTATTTCACTCCGTTTTGTAGGTGTCATTAAGAGTGTTGCAATTGTTCCTCTTTCTTTTTCTCCAGCTATAGATTCAGATGCAACTGACATAGCTCCACTAAATAAGAACGTCATTAATAAAAATGGCAATAAATATGTAATCAACAGAATTGACATATCTTCATCTGTTGCTTGATCATAAATAACATCTGCTTGGGCATTCATATCAAAGGCATTTGTTAACTGTGATTCGTATGAACTGAATAATGAAACATAGTAACTATAAATAGCACTTGACTCATTACTTGTCGAATTATAAAATATTTCAATTTGCGGTGCCAAACCATTACCATCTAAGTAATCTAACATATCTTGATAAAAATCAGTTTGATAAACAATATATAAATCTATATCTTTGTCTTCAATTTGAGCTAAGATTTCAGTTTCTGAAATATTAGCATCTGTTATATGAATATCATATAAATCTGTTTGATTAAATGCAGTAAATTCAGTAGGTTGATTTAATACATATACTTGATATTCATAATCTTCATCAACAGAAATTAAATTAGAAGTAAAATTACCCATTATCGAATATAAAACAAAGACCAAAATACCAGGAAGTAATAACGAGATAACCATACGACGGTCTGTAAACACACGGGTGAGTTCTTTTTTTATCATTGTCATAATATTTTTATTCATTGTCTTCACCTCTATTTTGTTCATACAAATCAAAAAATACATCCTCTAATGATTTATCTTTAGTCATATTTTTTACACTATCTTCTAGCGCCATACGACCATTGATAATAATACCTACACGATCACATAATTTTTCAACAAGTGAAAAAATATGTGTTGATAATATAATGGTTTTTCCTTCAGCT
>JBAYAP010000068.1:0-7478 GCA_041669715.1 Acholeplasmataceae bacterium | reverse complement strand
TTTAAATGTTTTAAGAAAAACAGATATTGGATATATGCTAAGTGATGGAAATGAAGAAGTCTTTCTCCATTTCAATGAAAGCATGCATCAAGATTTAAGCGTCAATCAAGTTGTTGATGCATTTTTATATTTTGATCAAAAGGGTCGTGTGGCTGCTACACTCCAAACGCCTAAAATCACATTAAAAGAGCCTGCGCGTTTAAACGTTGTCACAATTAATGATGATCTTGGTGTCTTTTTGGATATGGGCATCCATAAAGATTTACTTTTATCAATAGATGAGTTGCCGCTAGATCGACATCTTTGGCCACATATTGGTGATCGGATACTTGTTAAAATGATTCAAAAAAATCGTTTAACAGCAAAACCGATTAATAAAGAAGATTTAAATATTGATAAAGACATCGAACTTAAAGAAAAAGTAGAAGCAACTATTCAAAAAATTGGGCATGCTGGATTAAATGCCTTAACTGATGATGATGTTTGGGTTTTTATTCATAATACGATGTATGAAGAAGATATATGGTTAGGTAAACGTGTTTTAGTTTTAATTACTCATAAATCTGAAAAAGGTTATAGTGGTTCATTATTGAAACAAAAAGAAAACAAAATGGTTGATGATGCTGATATTATTTTACAGTATCTTATTAAGAATAAAGAAATGACATTGGATGCGACAAGTACGCCGGAAGACATATTTGAAACATTCCAAATGAGTAAAAAAGCTTTTAAAAGAGCTATTGGTATTTTATATAAACAACGACGCATTGATTTTGTTGAAGGAAAAACAAAATTATTGGAGTTGTAATTTATGAAAAGCAAAAAAGATTCATTTGCTGAGTATGATAAACAATGGGATGAATTGGATAAAAAAGAAGAAAATTTAAATATAAAAGCAGAAAAAAACTATAATTTTAAAGATAAACTTCCAGTTAAAGGAAAAAGATCATTTCCATATTTACTGTTTTTGGTTGTATTTATGCTTTTACCTGTGTTAATGTTTTTATTTTTTTTCTTAGAAATTAATGTATTTACTTTTGATAATATATTTAATTTTATGAAATATTTCATGGTTTCATTTTTTGTATTAATATTTTTAATTATCATAATAGGTTTATTAAAAATTAAAAAATAGACAAAACTAAATTAAAAAGCACAAAATATCAGTTTTATTTGAAATATTTAAAAATATGAGTATAATCTAATCGTTGTAAAAGAATAAAAAGGGTGAATTTATGTCAAAAAATGTGAAAATGGTTCAAAGTATAACATCTAGAAATGTAGACTTTGCTCAATGGTATACAGATTTATGTCTAAAAGCTGAATTAATGGATTATAGTGAAGCTAAAGGTTTTATTATATATCGCCCATATGGATATGCAATATGGGAAAACATTCAAAGTTATCTAGATAAAAAATTTAAAGAAACAAATCATCAAAATGTATATATGCCTTTGGTTATTCCTGAATCTTTATTTCAAAAAGAAAAAGATCATGTTGAAGGTTTTGCTCCAGAAACAGCAATCATTACAACAACAGGTGTAGAAGTATTAAGCGAACGCTTAATTGTTAGACCAACATCTGAAACTTTATTTTGTACACATTTTGCTAAAATTGTAAATTCATATAGAGATTTACCTAAACTTTATAATCAATGGTGTAGTGTTGTAAGATGGGAAAAAACAACAAGACCTTTTTTAAGAGGTAAAGAGTTTTTATGGCAAGAAGGTCATACCATTCATGCCTCTGAAAACGAAGCTAGAACTGAAGCATTAAACATGTTAGAAATATATAAAACGCTTGGTGAACAATTACTTGCAATTCCTTTTGTTACTGGTAGAAAAACGGAAAAGGAAAAGTTTGCTGGTGCGCTCGAAACATATACGATTGAAGCATTAATGCCTGATGGACAAGCATTGCAATCAGGAACGACTCATTATTTTGGTCAAGAATTTGCAAAAGCATTTGATATTAAATTTCAAAATGTTGATAATCAAAGCGAATATGTATATCAAACGTCTTGGGGAGTATCAACAAGACTTATTGGTGCGGTTATTATGGTTCATGGTGATGATGAAGGATTAGTGTTGCCACCATACGTTGCACCTAATCAAGTTGTTATTATTCCTATTCAAAGTCAAAATGAAGATGTTCAACAAGCAACAAATCAAATCTATGAAAACTTAAAAGCACAAGGCATTAGAGTTTTTATTGATGATAGCAATAAATCGGCTGGTTGGAAGTTTTCTGAATATGAAATGAAAGGTATTCCAGTTCGAATTGAAATTGGACCAAGAGATTTAGAAAAAGGTCATGTTACAATTGTTACAAGATACAATCGTGAAAAATCACAAGTAAATGTTGATGAAGTTGCATTAAAAATGCCTGATATTTTAAAAGATATTCATGAAAATATGTTAAAACATGCAAATGATTATGTGAGTACACATACATATGTTGCAAAAACTTATGATGAATTTAAAGAGTATTTAAAACAAGGTGGTTATGTTCAAATGAGCATTTCAGGCGAAGACGCTGAAATCCAAATTAAGCAAGAAACCGGAGCAACCGCACGTATTGTGCCATTTGATCAAACACTTTTTACAAATACATGTCCAGTTACAGGAAAAAAAGCAACTCAAACAGTTTGGTTTGCTCGAGCATATTAATCGAAAAGAGGTTATCGTATGTCTGAATCAATAATTAAATATACAGTTTCTCTTGATAAAAAAGCTAGAGAAGAAATTTCTAAACTTGAAGAAGAAAAAGTTTTGCTTGATCAAAAAGTTAAAGATGAAGCTAAAGCCTTAAAAGAAAAACTAGATAAAGAAAATAAAGAAAAATTAGAAACCGCTAAAAAAGATTATATTCAAGAAATTGAAGATCGTAAGAATAAAGAATTAACACATTATAAAGCACAATTTCAAAATATGGAAGAACAATTTGGAAAAAACGAAGAACAATGGATTGAAGAAATTTTTCAAGAATGTATTAAAGCATAAAGGAGACCTACATGAGCTCATTAGCTAATAATGCGATTGTTGCCAAAGCAAAAGCCATGTATGGCAAATTTTTGCAACCAGAAGATTACGATCGTATGGCAAAATTAAAATCAATTCCTGATTTAGTAAAATACTTACAAAATCATCCTCATTATGAAAAAACATTAAAAGATGTTCAAACTATTACGATACATCGAGGACATTTAGAAGCGTTAATTAGGAAAAATAGAGTTGAACAAATCATTAAACTTATAAAACTTGTTTATTCAAAAGATAAAGATTTTTATATGTTAGATGTGGTTTATCAACAAAACGAAATTATTTTATCGGTATTAAGAAAAATTATAAGTGATGATAGTGCAGATATTAGTGGGTCTATACCATTTTTCTATAATGTTCCAACTGAAATTGATTTCTCAAAACTTTTAAATGTTACTAATTTTGCTGATTTACTTAAAGCGTTAGAAAATACGGTATATTATAGTATATTAAAACCTTTTGCTACCGATGATAAAGATAAAATTAGATATATTGATATAGAACATGCATTAGAAGTCTATTTATATCGACTTGTATTTAAAACCATCGATCAATTCTATCACGGCAAATTAAAGCATGATTTAGAACATTTATTTAAATTAAGAATTGATTTAAATAATATAACAAAAATTTATCGTTTAAAGAAATTTTATAATGCAGATCCATTATCCATTAGAAATGTCTTAGTTGATGAATTTTCTGAAATGAGTTCTAAAACATTGGATAAATTAGTGATGATTGAAGATCCTGATCAATTATTAAAAGATTTTGATAAAAAAGGTGTAACAAGTGTTGCTATTGAAGATGAATATGTATTTATTGAATATTTCACAGGTAAGATGCGTTTTGAACTTGCTAAAAAAATTATGTATTTTTCTGGTGAAGTTCCTGAAATATATACAGCATTTACAATTCTTTCGCAATTTGAATTAGATAATCTTATTCAAATTATTGAAGCTATACGTTATCAAATTAATGAAAATGAAATTAAACAGATGTTAATCTATTAGAAGGAGAATCTAAATGAGTATTGCTAAAATAAAGTTAATCAATATCACTGGTAACGTCAAAGACTTAGATTCTGCTTTAACGCGTTTTGCAGATGTCACTGATTTTCATCCAATTCTTGCAAGTGAAATTGTTGAGAAAGTTAAAGGATCAACAACATTTGTTGCTGAAAATCCTTGGAAAAAATTACTAGATGATATTCGAGATATTGAAACAAGATATGAACTAATATTACCAGAAGATGAATTTCGTGATGAACGTTATTCATTTAATGAAATGTTTGATTATATGGCTGATGTTAAAACAAGATTAAGTAGTGAATTAACACGTATTAGACAATTAGAAGAACACATTCAAAAATATAAAGATGCGTTAATCCAAGTTAAAAATATTCAAAGTTTAGATATTCCACTTGAAGATTTATTTGCGTGTGAATTTATTAAACTTAGATTTGGACGACTTCCTAATGATAGTGTTGAAAAATTAAAGTTTTTCAGGACAAAACCTTATGTATTTAAAAGTTTTAATCATGATGAAAATAATTGCTGGTGTATGTATTATACTTCGCCAGAATATAAGCGCGAAGTTGACAGTATCTTCGCCTCATTATTCTTTGAACGTATTCACATTCCTGATTTTGTTCATGGTCTTCCATCTGAAGCTGTAAAAGCTTTAGAATTTGAAATTGAACAAGATTATAAAATGATTACACATTATCATGATGATATTTGTTCAATTACAGATGAATGTAAAGATGAATTATCTCACATCAAAGGCGAATTGTTATTTTTAAATCGTGTATTTGAATCCAAAAAATATGTTGTTGGATTAGGAGATTCATTTACTATTACAGGATTTATTGAATCAAACAAAAGTAAAGATGTTACTAAAATGTTTAAAGATTTTAAAAGCTTAGAAGTAAATATTGAAGATGCTGATAGTGATGAGCGTATTAAACCACCAACTAAAATTAAAAATGGTTGGTTTGCTAAACCGTTTGGGTTGTTTATCAATATGTATGGTGTTCCTTCATATAATGATATAGATCCAACACCATTTGTCGCAATTACATATTCGTTATTGTTTGGGATTATGTTTGGTGACTTTGGACAAGGTTTAGTGCTTGTATTACTTGGCGCATTATTATGGCATTTTAAGAAATCTAAATTAGGTGCTGTAGGTGTCAGAATTGGTATGTCATCAATGATATTCGGTTTAGTATATGGATCGGTCTTTGGTAATGAAGTGTGGTTGGAAAGTATTTATGAGCGTATAGGTATTTCATTCTTGCCGCTTCATGTGATGGATTCAGATTTTACGATGACTTTGTTATTGGCTGCGATTGGATTAGGTTCATTATTGATTCTGATTTCCATGATTTTCAATATGATTACTGCAATTAAGAAAAAAAATTATGCAGAATTGTTATTTTCAAATAATGGCATATCAGGCTTCTTATTTTACTCATTTGTATTAACTGCCGCTGTCTTATCAGTTGGTTTTCAAATTAGTATCTTAAATGTGATTACAGCTTTATTTTTTGTGGTTATCCCACTTGTATTGATCTTCTTAAAAGAACCACTTCATCGTGTGTTTCAAAAAAAGAAAATGTTTGAACATGGTTTTGGTGGATTCTTTGTTGAAGGATTCTTTGAATTATTTGAAATTGTTTTATCATATATTACAAATACAGTATCATTCTTAAGAGTAGGGGGATTTATTTTATCCCATGCAGGTATGATGTTAGTTGTTAATACTTTAATGCAAGACGCAAGTCAAGTTGGTAGTATTGCAATTATGATATTTGGTAATATATTTGTAATGGCACTTGAAGGTCTTATTGTAGGTATTCAAGTATTAAGATTAGAATTTTATGAAATGTTTTCCCGCTATTATGAAGGAAATGGTATTCCTTTTAAAGCGATAAATGAATAAATGATTATGGAGGAATTTAAATTATGTTTTTAACATTTTATGACTTTATTTTACCGTTGATTTTAATTGTATTAATTTCTTTACCATTAGTAAAGGTATTTAAAGGAAAAGTAACAAAGGAAAGTGCAAAAAGAAGACTGCTTACTCATGTTTCTGGATTTTTCTCAGTTTTAGCAATTGTCTTAGTTTTACAACTAGTACTTAAACCAAGAATTTCAGCTTTTGAATCAGATGCAACGATTATGGGTACAATTGCCCAAGGTTTAGGATTTGTTGCTGCTGCTTTATCAACTGGATTATCAGCATTAGGCGCAGGTATTGCCGTTGCTGCTGCAGCGCCAGCTGCTATTGGGTCTTTTTCTGAAGATGAAAAGAACTTTGGTAAATCAATGATTTTCGTTGCTCTTGGTGAAGGGGTAGCGATTTACGGTATTTTAATTTCAATATTAATTATTAATAAATTATAAGCGAGTTGATGTAAATGAAATTTTTCTTAATTAGTGATAATGTAGATACACAAGTTGGTATGCGACTCGTGGGCATTGAAGGTGTCGTCGTTCATGAACGACAACCTTTTTTGCATGTCTTAGAAGAAAAATTGCATGATGACGAAATAGGTGTTATTTTATTAACGACGAAGTGTGTAGAACTCGCACCTAAAGTTATTTCTGAACTAAAATTAACACACACACACAAATTAATTGTGGAAATACCCGATCGTCACGGTGGAAACAATATCGGTGAAACTATTGACAAATATGTCAGTGAAGCCATCGGTGTTAAAATATGAGGTAGATTATGGCTTATTATAATGAGGATGAACTTTATAGATATTTTGAAAAATCAATCAAGGATCAATCTACTGTAAGATTAAATGATTTACGTAGAGAAATCGATTATGCTTATGCAAAAGCAATGAAACGTTTAAAAGAAGATCTTGCTTTGCAACAAAATGCTGATTACAGTCGTGAACTTAAAGAAATCCGTGTCGAATATCAAAATCAAATTAATCAAATTGGTGTTGAATATGATGAAGATCTTATTAAAAAACGGATTGCGATGAGTGAACACATTTTTAGTGGTGTTAAAGATAAACTAAAAGCATTTGTCAAAACTAAAGCATATGAAACATATGTAGAATTTAAAATTTCTAATGTTTTAGACAATATTGATAAAACAGATTTCATTTTTAAAATTGCACCAACTGATTTACTCATTAGAAAAATGATTAAAAAGTTAGATGTCTCTTTTAAAATTGAAGAAGATCCAACGATTGAATATGGTGGATTCATTTTGTATTTGCCAAAAAAACATATTGAAATCAATGAAACACTTGATTTAAAACTAGAAGAACAAAGAGATTGGTTTTATAGACATTCTAAATTGTTTATAAGACAGTAGGAGGAATTATGGAAAATACCATATATAGCATTAATGGACCCGTTGTTACTGTAAAAAATGCTACTGTTTTTAAAATGCTTGAAATGGTTTATG
>JBAYAP010000067.1:0-7513 GCA_041669715.1 Acholeplasmataceae bacterium | reverse complement strand
TTTCAAAAATTTGACATAGCTTTTATCTAGTTTTGAGAGAAAGTCTGGTGACGATGGCGAAGTGGTCACACCTGTTCCCATGCCGAACACAGAAGTTAAGCACTTCAGCGCCGAAGATAGTTCCAAGGAGCAAAAATAGGACGTTGCCAGGCTACTCTTAATTTATTAAAAATATTTTACGATAAGTAAATCAAATAATGCATCCGCATATCCGCCTACATAGCTCAGTTGGTTAGAGCACCTGACTGTTAATCAGGGGGTCCTAGGTTCGAGTCCTAGTGTGGGCGCCATTTTTTTAAAACAAACACAGTTTAATCTGTGTTTTTTTATTTTTATATGATTTTATGTGTCTTAAATTTTTTTATGTAACATAATGAAATAAATAACTATAAAATAATACACCCCTTAGGTGATAAATCACTTAAAGGGTTTTTATAAAAATAAAAAACCTTGCTCACAATAATCATGAAAACAAGGTTTATCTATTTATTAATTAAATAAAAAACTAAATAAAGGTTCTAATTCTATTAATACTGGAACGAGCACTAGTGAAACGATACTCATTAATTTAATTAAAATATCCATGGATGGTCCGGCAGTGTCCTTAAATGGATCACCGACAGTATCACCAACAACGGTAGCTTTATGGATATCGGAACCTTTTCCGCCTTCATTGCCTTCTTCAATGTATTTTTTAGCATTATCCCAAGCACCACCAGAATTAGCCATAAAGATTGCAAGCATCATTGCTGAGACTAGTCCACCAATTAATAAACCACCTAAGCCCTGAACACCTAATAGTAAACCGATAATTATAGGGGATAAAATAGCAATAAGCGCCGGATAAATCATTTCTTTTAGAGCTGCTTTTGTTGAAATATCAACACAAGAAGCATAATCAGGTAAATCGATACCTTTTAATATATTTGGATTTTCATGATATTGTCTTCTAACTTCTTCGATCATTTTGTTTGCTGCTTTACCAACAGATTTTATAACTAAAGAAGTAAATAAATAAGGAAGCATTGCTCCAATAAAAACACCTACTAATACACCTGGCTGAAGTAAGTTTATGCCAGTTGTTGAAATACCTGCTGATTTTTCAAATGCAAAAAATAAACCAATACTTGTTAATGCAGCTGAACCAATACAAAAACCTTTTCCAATAGCTGCTGTTGTGTTACCAACTGAATCTAATCGATCAGTGATTTTTCTTACATCTTCGGATAAATGTGTCATTTCTGCTAACCCACCGGCATTATCAGCAATTGGACCATAAGCATCAACAGCAATAGTGATGCCGGCAGTTGATAACATACCAACAGAAGCAAGCGCAATACCATACATATCACCTGTAAATAAATAAGATAAAATAATACCTGAGACTAATACGATAATGGTTAAAAATGTAGATTGCATGCCAATGCTAAATCCAGAAATTATATTTGTTGCTGGACCAGTTTTTGATTCTTTAACTATTTCTTTAACATGTTTATATTTAAATGAAGTATAGTATTCTGCGATAAATCCTAGCATAATACCTATTAATAAGCCTGTAACAATAGCTCCAAAAATACCCCACATTTGTTGATTATCAAATAAGATAAAACTTAAAATAAAACTGACAATTATCATAAAACCAACAGCAAAATATGTTGAAAAATTTAATGCTTTTTGTGGTTGTTGCCATTGTTTTGATCTAATAATCATAACTGAAATTATGGCTGCAATGATACCAAAGCCTGAAATAAGAAGGGGTAACATTATTGTATGAATGATTGATGTTAATAAATCTGATGTTAAAAAATCTTCAACGATAATATCTTCTGAAAAATGAATAAAAGCATATAACCCCAAAGTTAATGCCGAAATGATTGAACCAATATAGGATTCTGTTAAATCAGAGCCCATACCGGCAATATCACCAACATTATCACCAACGTTATCGGCGATTACTGCAGGATTTCTTGAATCGTCTTCAGGAATATTGGATTCTATTTTTCCAACTAAGTCAGCACCGACATCAGCTGCTTTTGTGAAAATACCGCCACCAACTCTACCAAATAATGCGATTAAAGATGCACCTAGACCATAACCGGTAATAACTTGAAGAGCATTTTTTAATGCAAAATACTGGTCATAAATTGAAAGTGATCCTTTATTGAATAGCATATAAAATGTAAAGAATAAGATAACTAATCCTAAAAGACCAAAACCAACGACTGTTAATCCTAAAATAGAACCACCAGTAAAGGCTACCTGTAATGCCGCTGGCATACCATGTTGTCTTGCTTGATCTGTAGTTCTAGCATTTGCCTTAGTGGCAGCAAGCATTCCAATAATACCAGTTAAACCTGAAAAAGACGCACCAACAAAAAATGCAATAGCAGAGCGCCATCCAACTCCATCTGCCTCACTTAAAGAAGGTATAAAACCAATACCTACTAAAATAAGGCCAACGATAATCGAAAAAATAATAATGATTTTGTATTGTCGTTTCATAAATGTAATTGCACCTTCTCGTATATAAGAAGATATTTCTGATATTTGGTTATGTGCAACTTCAATCTTACTCATTTTTCGTTTTAAAACAAAAGCATATAATATTGCAATTATAGATGCAACAACTGTGATGCCGAGAGAGATTGCAATAAACATATTATTATGCATAAACAAAACCTCCTTGTTGTGATAAAATATAAAATTTATGTAATTGTTATGAAAGCCATTTGTTATTATTGTAACATAAAAAAAATAGGATAACCCTATTTTCTTTTTTTTTATTTAATTAATAATCTTAAACTATTTAAAATAACAAGAATTGTAGATCCTTCATGAAAAACAACACCCATCGGTAATTCAATGATTCCAAAAACATTACTAATCATTAAAAGCGTAATTACTGATACTGCAAATATAACATTTTGTAATGTGATTCTTCGCATTCTTTTAGCTAATTTAATGAGTTTAGGTAGATTTTCCATATTGTTGTTCATAAAGATAATATCTGCGGTTTCTAATGATACATCAGTACCAGCACCCATAGCAATACCGATATCTGCAGTAGCTAATGCAGGAGCATCGTTAATACCATCTCCTAACATCATTGGATGTCCACCTTCACTTTGAATTTTTTCAATAATTTTAACTTTATCTTCAGGAAAACAGTTTGCAACGTAATTATCAACATGTGATTCTTTTGCAACATAACGTGCAGTAAATTCATTATCACCAGTAACTAAATAAGATTTTATACCCATAGATTTAAGTTCATCAACAACGGCACTAACACCTTCTCTTAATGTATCCATTAAGGCAACAAAACCAACAATTTCATCGTTTTTTATAATGTTTACTGTACTATGACCTAAAGAAGTACAACGATTATATCTTGTAATTATTTCATCAGCTTGTTTTGCATCAAAGCGTCCTATTTTCCAAATGTCATTATCAATTTTAGCTTCCATACCTCTACCAGAAAGTTCTTTGGTTTCAATATCTAAAGTTTTTGCTGAGTTTTCTAAGTGTTCAACAATTGACTTAGCTAATGGATGACTTGATTGTTTTTCTAATGTATAAAGGATATCCATTACGTAATCATGATTTACACTGGAAATAGTTTCAATTCTTACAACTGCTGGAACACCAGTTGTAATAGTACCAGTTTTATCTAATACGACTGAATCAATTTTTAATAGATCTTCTAAATGTTTTCCACCTTTAATTAAGATTCTTTTGTGAGCGGCATTAGATAGACTTGATAACATTGCTGGAGTAATAGAGGCTACTAAAGCACAAGGTGAACCAACAACAAGAACAACAATACCTCGTCTAAACGCTTCAGAGGAGCTTAGCCAACCCAATGCAGGCGGTAAAAGCATAAATGTAATAGATAATAAAATAACAATATAAACATAATATTTTTCTATTTTATCAATTAGTGATTGTGAATCAGTTTTGTTGTCTTGAGCATTTTTAACTAGATTTATAATTTTTTGTACGACTGTATCTTTTGAATCAACTGTAGTTTCAACGATAATTGTAGATTCAATATTTACTGATCCAGCAAAAACATCAGATCCGATAGTTTTGGGTACTGGAATAAATTCACCAGTAATTGCTGCTTGATCTAAAGAAGTAGAACCACTTATGATTTTTCCATCGACTGGAACTTGTTGACCAACTTTAACAACGACATGATTTCCAATTAAGATATCTTCAACTGGGACAATTTTCTCTTCACCATTAACTAATAAATTTGCTGTTCTAGGAGCAAGTGTTAATAGACTAGTTAAAGCTTTTTCACTTTTTGATGTAGCATAAGATTCTAATACACCACTTATAGCAAAAATTAATATTAATATAGCACCTTCGGCATAGTCTTTAACAATAAAAGCACCTAAAGCTGCTAAAATCATAAGTATTTCAACATTTAAAGCTTTTTTCTCAATAGTTTTTAAAACGCCTTCTTTAGCTTTAGCAAAACCACCAAAAGCAAAAGCAAGTGCATATAATAAAATAACATACCACCCAGTCGAACTATATAACATGCTTAATAGCCATGCGGTAATCATTAAAATAATTGCAATAATCACATTTGTTGTTTCAAATATTAGTTGTTTTTTTTGCATAAAAGCCTCCTTAATTATATTTTAATTATAACACAATTCTATTAAATATTATAAATAAACGCTTAAATTATTATAAAAAAGACGTCTATTTATAATTTAAATAATTTAAATATATTTATTTATGTTAAAACATATAAAAATGATATTTAGAGTTAAAACATAGTGAATTGTTTAGTCAAATATGATATACTTTTTAAGAGGAGTTGATATGATGAATTTCATTTACGAAAAAAATAAAGTCTATGTTGAAAATGAAGACGGGAAAAATATTATTTTAGCAACTTTTCCAAAGTTTAATGAAGATACAGTTGTTATTAATCATACTTATGTCGATCCATCTCTTAGAGGTGAAGGTGTTGCTAGTAAATTGATGTATGCGACATGTGAATATATTAAAAAACAAGGATTTAAAATTGTAGCAACTTGTCCATATGCAATTGTTTGGTTTGAAAAACATCATGAATATGATGATATTGTTGATTTGGAAGTACAATTAAAATTATCACCTGTATGTCAAAGATAATAAGTTTTTAGAAAGTGGGAATAATCTATGGAAAAACCTATGCTCATTTTAGTTTCTGGAGGTTCTGCATCAGGGAAAAGTACAGTTGTAGAGGAAATTTTAGAAAAAGCTGGATTGGATGATGTCATTATCATAAGACATGATGATTATTATTTAGACCAAAGTGATTTACCATTAGAAAAAAGATATGCAACCAATTATGATCATCCCAATTCATTAGATAATGAATTGCTTTTTAAAGACCTTAATAAATTACTTAATGATGAACCAATAGATAAACCTGTTTATGATTTTGTTAATCATACAAGAAGTAAAAAAATTGAGCATATAACACCAAAACCAATTATTATTGTTGAAGGTATACTTATATTGGAAAACCAAAATATTAGAGAATTATCAGATATTAATTTATTTGTTGAAGCTGATGAAGACACACGATTTATTAGACGGATGCTAAGAGATATGAATGAGCGTGGGCGTTCATTAGAATCGATTATTTCACAATATGAAACAACAGTTAAACCAATGTTTCATAAATATATAAGACCGACAAAACGCTATGCTGATGTCATTATTCCAAATGATAAGAAACATGATATTGCCGTGGATCTTATTGTTGCAAGAATTAAACAAATATTAGGAGAACGTAAATGATTTTAATTGTTGGTGCAATGACTGAAGAATTATGCAATATAAAATCATTGCCAAACACGATGATTATTAATACAGGTATTGGTAAAGTTAATGCAGCAATGAAATTGACAGAAGCAATATCAAATAACAATTTAACGGCTATTTATAATTTTGGATTTGCTGGAGCAAGTCATCATTTTGAAGTTGGTGATGTTGTTTTGGTTAAAAGTGCCAAATATCATGATTTTGATTTAACTTTTTTTGGATATGAAAAAGGACAAGTTCCAAATTATCCAGTTGAATTTGAATCAAATAAAGATTTAATGAATCAAGTTATATCTAAAATAGAACATATAAAGACAAGTCATTTATTTACTGGTGATTATTTTATGACAGAAAAATCTGATGCTGCGTATGTTGTTGATATGGAAGGTGCTGCGTTATATCAAGTAGCATATTATTATCAAATTCCTATTGTAAGTATTAAAGTTATCTCTGATATTATTGGTATGGATAAACACTATGAAAATTATAAAACTTTTGAATCATCAAAAGGGGCACAAATCATTAGTGATATTTATGAAAAAATATTAAAGGAGTCTTCAAAATGAAGGGATTAATCGTATTTTCAAATGATATGGAAGATGTTGAAGCACTTGCGACACGCGCACTTTTAATAAGAACGGGATATCATATGGATTCTATAACTTTTCAGTCTTCTAAAGATATTATAACAGCATTTGGATTACATATTAAAGCAGATTATTTAAAAGATGAGATCAATCATCATAATTATGATTTTTTGGTTATTCCAGGGGGCAAATATGTCGCTTATAACGTTGATAAAGATCAGATGATAAAAAGCCTGGCTAAAACATTTAATAGCGAAAATAAGGTTGTTTGTGCAATTTGTGCGGGTCCTAGATTTTTAGGTCAAGCTGAATTGTTAAATAATGTAAAATTTACAGCATTTACTGGAAGTGAAATTGATGCTCCGCTTGGAAAATACTTACCAAAATCAAAAGTAATTGTTGATCAAAAAATAATTACTGCGCGTGGTGCAGGCGCTGTTTATGAGTTTGTTTATGAAATTGTTACATATTTCTCAGGCAAAAATCACGCAGATCAATTATTAGAACAAATTTTATATTAAAATATAAAAAAAGTTTATTGATATATCTTGACATTTGTTTGAATATTGGTATAATAATACATGCTGCACAACTTGGCCCGTTGGAGAAACGGTTAACTCATATGCCTTTCACGCATACATTCATGGGTTCGAATCCCATACGGGTCACCATATTTTAAAATAAGAATAAATAGTGTTTCAAGATAAGAGTTTTAAGACTCAAGAGTACCCATAGCTCAACTGGATAGAGTGTTTGACTACGAATCAAGAGGTTGGAGGTTCGAGCCCTCTTGGGTACACCATCGGGAAGTAGCTTAGCTTGGTAGAGCGCCTGGTTTGGGACCAGGAGGTCGCAGGTTCAAATCCTGTCTTCCCGACCATTTTAATAAGCGGGTGTAGTTTAATGGTAGAACTACAGCCTTCCAAGCTGTTAACGTGAGTTCGATTCTCATCACCCGCTCCATATAACAATGAAATGACTCCAAAAAGTTGGAGAGAAGGTATAATAATGATACCTGATCTTAAACAAAGGAGTCTTTTTTATTATGAGATTAACATTTGAAGACAGATTAAAGATGTGTGAAGACCATGTGT
>JBAYAP010000066.1:0-7669 GCA_041669715.1 Acholeplasmataceae bacterium | reverse complement strand
CACATAAAGGAATGCAATTTGCAAAAATAAGAATATTAAACCTTTATATATTTGTTTTCTTGCTAGATTACCGTAGCCCATAATGATATGTGAAATCTTTGTAGGTGTTGAGCCTTCTTTGAATCTAACAATAAAATTTATAAATTTATGATATATGCCTAAACCAATTTTTTTAAAAAAATGCTTAATGGCATGCAAAACGCGCATGCCAATATTTTGTTTAACTTCCATATATTAATCCTCCTAAAACGAGGTTGTGTTTATTATTACTCAGCACTACCTGTTTTCCATATATTTTGAATCACACCAAGTTGATCATAAATTGCTTGATCAGTACCATATAAACCATCTTCATTAACTAAAATAGCATAAATATAATCTGGAGCCCCTTTAGAATAAAAATAGAAATTAAATGTTGTTGAATATCCAAATGGTTGAGGAATACCATAATCAAACATTTCTAATTGTGAACTTGCTAAAGTTGCTTCTAGTGTATCTGCTTGCATACCTGTAAATTCATCTAAAGCATTTTTATATGCTGGTAAATTTTGTTCTTGATTAAATGAAGCTTCTTGCATTTCACTTGAAGATAAATATTTTAAGATATCTTGTAAATAATCTGCTTTATCACTTGCTTTTTTCATAACAAATACTTTTGTATCTGTAAATGATCCAGATTGAAATACTGTGCCTGCACCAAAATCGCCATATGCATCATCTGCTGTAAGTGTAAATGTAGGTAATTTAACAATACCTAAATTATCACCTAATGCTGATTTAGCTGCCTCATAATCCCATGCACCTGAAATAACTGATAATGTAATACCATCTTTTAATTCAACTTCCCAACCACTATCACTAGCACGTTTACCACCATTTTCATCAGTAAAGAATCTTTGTCCCCATTTCATAGTAGCAACACGGTCATCACCTTGTACATAATTATTATCAATGTCACCATCTTCATATAATTGAAGTGAAGTATAACCAGTTTCTAAAACTGTTGACAATAATAAGAATGAATTATTATAACCATCAGTGTCTGTCACTGTCATAGCATATTTATCCACAGCTTTAGCTGCATCCCATATACCTTCCCATGATTGAGCTTGTTCTTCTGTAATGTATTGCGTATTATAATAAAGAATAAGTGATTGTGCTATATAAGGCACACCAAATGTATAAGTTGTACCATCGACTGTATTTTTAATAACATCTAAGAAAATTTCAGGATTATCTTCGGCAATTTGAGCGAGTAAGTCAGGATCTGTAATTGGTGCAATACTGCTTGACCCTGAAGTTAATTTACCTAAATTATCATGTGCTACTGTAAAAATATCTGCACCAGCATCTGTATCTTCTAAAAATGTTGCAGCTGCAGAACCTGTATCTACACCAACAACTTTAACTTCATACGGAAAATCTTCACCGTTTTCAGTTGCATAATCTGTAACATATGTGTCCATCATTTCTTGATAAAAATCAACTGATTCTGAACCAACCCAAATCGTAAGTGGATTGTCTTTTGAACATCCTACTAACAAAGTAAGAACACTTAAAAATATCATTGACACAACAAGTTTCTTTTTCATTTTTTTCTCCTTTTATTTAATCATATTCATCACCGTCATTTTAACAAAATTGTGTATTTTTTGCAAGCGTTTACTTTTGATTAAAATAGTTTACTTTTTAAGTATTTTATTGTATAGTGAAGGCGAATTACACATCTAAGAACAAACATATAAATCATATAGAGTAGATTAGAAATTATCTATAAATTATGAAGAAAAACAGAGGGAGAAATCAAATGAAAAAAATACTAGTTATCATGTTAGTTGTGCCATTATTGCTACTTACAAGTATTACTGTAAATGCAGCATCACCAACCACTGATTTATACATTCATTACTACCGTTATGATGGTGATTATACGAACTGGAATGTCTGGTTATGGGCCAGTGAACCAGAGAGTTTAGAAGGTGCAAGCTATGATTTTGAAGAAGATGATACCGATACCATTTTTAACTACGGTGGGGTCGTTGCTAAAATTTCGCTTGAAGGTGACCTAAGCGACACCACAAAAGTAGGTATTATTATTCGAAAAGGTGAGTGGCTTGAAAAAGATATCGCAACCGATCGTTTCATTACAATATCTGATGAAACTGATTCAGGTATCGTTCATGCTTATTTAGTTCAAGCAGATGCTAATATTGGTTATAGTAAAGATGATGAAAATGGTCCTGATAAAAATCCTAAATTTACAGCAGCTTATTTTACATCTTTAAATTCTATTTATTATAGTGCAACTGAAACACTTGACTCAGAAGATATAATCATATATGAAAATGATATTGAAATTAATATTTCAGATATTACAATAACTGATCAAACAGGAACACTAACGCTTGATCATGATATGGCATTTTCAAATGCTTATGTCATTGAATCAAAATTTGGTGATGGTTCAACAAATAGTTTCCCAATTTCCTATGACGGTATTTATGATACTGATGAATTTAATTCAGCCTTTAATTATGAAGGTGACGACTTAGGTGCTATTGTTGAAGATAATGTAACAACATTTAGATTATGGGCACCTATTTCAGAAAGTGTAACTTTAAACATATATAACACTGGAACTCCTGCTGTTTATGGCGGTACTGATACACCAGTTGCTACATATGCGATGCAAAAAGATGTCAAGGGTACTTATTATTTAGAATTTAACGAATCACTTCATGGCTATTATTACACCTATAGTGTAACCAACACAGGTACAACCAATGAAGTTGTTGATCCTTATGCAAAAAGTACTGGTATCAACGGTCTTAGAGGTTTAGTTGTTGATTTTAATCAAACAAATCCGGAAGGTTTCACTTATAATACAAGAGCTGATAATATGACAAATTATAATGATGCAATTATTTATGAATTGCATGTTAGAGATTTAACTTCTCATTCAAGCTGGACAGGTACTGAAGCAAATCGTGCAAAATATTTAGGACTCATTGAATCAGGTACAACTTATAATGGTGTTTCAACCGGCTTTGATCACATTGTTGAACTTGGTGTCACACATGTTCAACTTCTTCCATTTTTTGATTATGGTGTTGTTGATGAAACAAAAGTTGATGATCCAACTTATAATGCATTTAACTGGGGATATATGCCAATTAACTTTAATGCATTAGAAGGTACATATTCATCAGATCCTTACGATGGTTTAGTAAGAATCAATGAAATGAAACAAGTTACAACAGCCTTTACAGAAGCTAATATTAGAGTAAATATGGATGTAGTTTATAATCATACAGGGTTATCTGCAGATTCAAATTTCAGTCTTATCGTTCCTGGTTATTATTACCGTATGACTGATAGTGGTGCATTTAGCAATGGTTCTGGTACAGGTAATGAAACTGCCTCAGAACGTTCAATGATGAGTAAATTTATGGTTGATTCTATATTATTTTGGGCAAATGAATATAATATTTCTGGTTTTAGATTTGATTTAATGGCACTTCATGATATTGAAACCATGGAAACAGTTGCTCTAAAGCTACATGAAATAGATTCAACGATTATGGTTTATGGTGAACCTTGGACTGGTGGTACAACAACGTTGGCCTCTGATCTTCAAGCAAATAAAACTAATTTAAGTGAAATTGATGGTGTTGCTGCCTTTAATGATGATTTAAGAGATGGTATTAAAGGTTCTGTATTTATTGGCGATGCTGGCGGATACATTCAAGGCGAATTTACTGCACAAAACGAAGCTAAAGTAAAATATGGTATTGTTGGTGGTATTGCTTTTGAAGGTATTTCAGGATCTTTATTGTCAGCAACTAAAGTATGGCATACATCACCTCAAAAAACTATTAATTATGTCACTGCTCACGATAACAATACACTCTATGATAAACTTTATCAGACTGTAGAAGATCCCGAAGATAATCAAACATTAATTGCTTCATTAGCAAAACAAGCAAATGCCATTGTCTTAACTTCCCAAGGTATTGTCTTCTTACATGCCGGTGATGAATTTTTAAGATCTAAACCAAGTGAAACTGGTTCGGGTTTTGATCATAACAGTTATGAATCTCCTGATTCTGTCAATCAATTACGATGGGATCAAAAAGCTGAAAGTCTTCAAATGTCTGTATTTGAATATTATAAAGATATGATTGCCTTTAGAAAAGCACATCCTTCATTATCGATGGATACGGCTGAAGAAATCACCGCAAATTTATCATTTGTCTATGATGATGAAGATGGTGTCATTGCATATACTATTAAAAATGAGGCATCAAATGATACATACGAAAATATGTTAGTTATTCATAATGCCAATGATAAAGCAGTTAAACTTAAATTACCTACTGGTGGTGGATGGGTACTTGTTGGTAACCAAGATGGTGTTAGTGATGACACAATAAATACCTATTTAGGTGGTTCAAAAATTAAAGTTGCCGCCAATAGTTCATATATCTTATATCAAGACACATCCATTGATGATGCAAACTATGTACCTTTAATTATCGGATTATCCATAGGCGGTGTATTATTACTCGCAGGTGGTGCTTATCTAACTTTCTATTTAATGAAAAAAAATAAAATACAATAAACAAAAAAGAGCCTTGAATAATCAAGGCTCTATTTTTTATGATAAGTCTATATCGTTATCTAAATAAAAGTATGTATAACTATCCGACATATTTATTAAAATATCTTCTAATAAATCTCTAATTAATATGCCTGTATTAATACCATCTATACCATAAATAAAAGGATAATCTTCTTTATCAAATATATAATCATTAGTTGCTACTAAGTAATAAGTATCATCATCAAAATTTGTAATTTCTGTATAATAGTTTGAACCATCACCATAACCAATAAATGAATTAATAGCACTACCTTTTATTTTTACTGTTTTAATGACATTATCAAATGGGAATATTTCATATAGAGTTGCAACTGTAATATCTTGATGATAATCAATTGAAGTTCTTGTCCCACCATAATTATGAAATGCTATATCAGCACCTGTTATTAAACACATGATTTTAGCCATATAATTTGTCAATTCTGATCTTGACATAGATTCGCCTGCAGTAATAATAACTTCATTTAACAATGTATCAATTTGTGTTACATAAGTATCAATCTTGTCTGCAACTAACAAACTTTCACTATTTAATAATGCTTCATTAGATTGTGTTAAATTGCTAGCAGTCACACCAGTTACTATTTTATTTGTAATATCAAATGAAACATAACCAACATTTGTTCCGCTTGCACCTGATTGAATCACATAACTTGTATAAGGACTTCTTGGGAAAGAATCGACATATGTTTGATGTGAATGTCAATTAAAAATTACATCAACAAAACTATCATTTTCTAATTCTGAAATCTCTTGATTGTATGAATCATCACTATCATGATTAATTGCAATCACCATATCTACATTTTCAACTGTTCTAAGATATTCAGCATAATATGTTGTCCAATAAGTCGCATCATCAAAATAATAAGGTTGAATTTTAGAAGTTGCAATACTACTTTCAATATCTGTGCCAACAACACCAATAATACCTATTTTCATATCACCTTTATCAATAATGGTATAGGCATCTACACCTTCAGGTCTTTCAGTAGTTCCTGCATAAAAGACATTCGCACCAAGCAAAGGAAAGTTCGCTTTAACATCAGATTCCGAATCTTCTATAAAATATTGTGTAATTACATCAAGTCCCCAATCAAATTCATGATTACCTAATACAAAAGCATCCAACTGCATATCATTTAATATATCAATTGTTGATGCTCCATAAAAATAATTGGAAAGAACATTACCTTGTAAAATATCGCCACCTGATAAAAATAATGTTTCATTTGGGTTTTCTGCTTTCTTTGATAATACTAAATTACCAATATTTGCTAATCCCATTTGATCATCATTTTCTAAAATTGCTCCATGTAAATCATTAATATAATAAATATCAAGTTGATCGATTGGTTCTAATATAATTGGATCGTCAATATCTGGATCATCAATATCTGGATCGTCAATATTTGGATCGTCAATATCTGGATTGTCAATATCTGGATCGTCAATATCTGGATCGTCTATATTTTGGTCAATATTATCTTGATTATCTGGTATAAGACTATCAATATCACAAGCTGCCAAGGAAATCATTAAAATTAAAGTTAAAAATATTAATACTATTTTCTTCATGTATTTATACCTACTTTCGCATAAATTATTATAACATAACTATGTTATATAATATATATGTATGCTATAATATCAAAGAATGAGGTGAGCCAGTGGAACAAAAACACTCTTTGTGGGAATTATTTATAACATTTTTTAAAATTGGAGCTGTTACTTTTGGTGGCGGTTATGCTATGATGCCCATTATGCACCGTGAAGTTGTAGAAAACAAAGGATGGGTAAGTGATGATGACGTCATAAAAATGTTGGTCATTTCTGAATCAACACCTGGTGTTTTTGCAATTAACTCTGCTACCTATATTGGTTACAAAATTGCAAAATTTAAAGGTGCGCTAGTTGCAACTTTAGGTGTTGTTATTCCATCATTAATTACAATTACTATTATTTCATTAGTTTTAAATTGGTTTGAGCATTTCGTGCCTGTTCAATACGCTTTAAAAGGTATTCAAGTTGGTGTTTCTATTTTAATTTTTAAAGCCGCTATTAAACTTTCTAAAAAAATCCATTTTGATTATCTGGCAATTGCTATTTTAATTGCTGCTTTTATGATTTCTTTATTTACCCAAATTTCAATCATTTATTTAATCTTAGCAGCTGCATTTATTGGTATTTTTATTGGTTTAATACAATCACATAAAAAGGTTGGTGAATTAAATGATCGCTAGTCTTTTAAATTTATTTTGGATATTTTTTAAAATAGGCTTATTCACTTTTGGTGGTGGATATGCAATGATCCCTTTAATTGAACAATATTTAATTGGTGGTGGATATATTGCTAGCGAAGATATATTATATCAATTAATCGGCTTAGCTGAATCTACACCAGGACCTATTGCTGTAAATATGGCAACATTTATTGGTATTAATCAATTTAGTGATTATGGTATATTTGTTGGAATTATCGGTGCTGTTTTTACAACATTAGGTGTTGTATTACCTTCATTTATTATCATATTATTAATTGCCAGTTTGGGCAGTAAAGCTATTGATTCAAAAATTGCTCAACATGCATTTGTTTGTTTAAAACCAGCAATTATTGGTTTAATTGCCAAAGTTGCGTTTACATTGTTTTTTAGATTAATATTTCCTATGGTCGATTTTGAACATCTATCTTTTGATTTCTCAATTTTTACTTATCAAAACATTATTATATTTGGAATTATTATTGGCATTATGCGTTTTTATAAAAAGATATCGCCCATTCAAATCATATTACTATCTGCTGTTTTAGGTGTTGTCGTATACTATATTGTTTAGAGGTGAACTATGAAAGATTTAACTTGGCTACAAAATGAACAAATTGCCCATCGTGGACTTCATTCAAAAGATTTAACGGTACCTGAAAATTCAATGCTTGCATTTAAAAAAGCAATGGATTTAGGATATGGAATAGAGCTTGATTTAAATTTACTAAAAGATGGTACGCTT
>JBAYAP010000065.1:0-7791 GCA_041669715.1 Acholeplasmataceae bacterium | reverse complement strand
TCAGTATCAGAAAATATTTCTAAGTCTTCATCATCTGGGTCTTCGATTAAGATGCCTTCTTCATCAGCACTGTTATCGTCTAATTTAAATACTAAGTATCTATAATCACCAAATGTTTGAATTCTAGATGAATAAGCTTTTTCTGTATCTTCATCTTCGATAAGTGTTTCAGCAGTTAAAGTGTTATATAAATGAGATCTTAAACTTGTGTTAATGTCAGTTAAATCATCATATGTATAAGTTGTTTGGAAATCTTCTCCAGATGTACTAACCACAGCATCTGCAGCATCAATTTCTATGGTTGCAGTTGGGTTTAATAAATTGTAGATTTCAACAAATTTTTCTTTTACTTCAGTTGTAGTAAGTGGTGTATCAGCAGAACCATCTCTTTTACTAATTGAATAAGCTTTGTAGTAATCTTCATAATCAGAGACACTTATTTTTGAACGGTCTGCATAACCAACACCCATTTTACTTAATAAGCCTAGGTTATCTAAGATATCAACGATATAACCGTTTGTTACTTCGTCAGTTAAATCAACATAGCCAGCTTCACCAGATGCAATTCTAATATCAGGTATTTCATACCATAATCCTTTAGAATCAGATTTAAGACCAACAGAGTATAAAGCGGCATTAGCTTCGTTTAAATTAATAAAACGAATAATAAGTGCATCAACATCATATTGACCTTCGACATTGTTTTGATAATATGTTACAACGTCTGTATCTTCTATATAATAATCACTGTCTTCATCAATAACTTCATCTTGAAGCATTTCTTTTGCATAAATTCTTTCTGCAACAGATATTTTGTAAGTTTCTACAAGTGAATCTATAGTTTCATAACCTTCAAAAGGTTCACTAAGATTTTTAAGTGCAGAAATTGTATCATCTACAGCATAACTATTATTTGATAAATATAGTGAATCTGCAAATTGTTCGATAGATCTAACATAAATGTCATCTTCACCTTCATACATGTCTTGAAGAGTTTCTTCATCAGATTCTCCGAATATACCATCATTGACTAATTCGTAAAAATATTCAAGTGTATCTTCATCACCGTTAGCTATTAATTGTTCAGCTTGAGTCATATAATCAGTAAAGATCATTTCTTCAATCATTGAAGCTAATTCAGAAGATGCTTGAATACGAAATTGATCGTATAATTCTATTTCGTTAACTGTATAATTATCAAATGTTAAGTAAATATTGTCTTCAGACAAATCCCCATAAGGTACTTTACTACTTGAGCTACATGCAGCTAATGTGAGAGACCCTGCAACAATTATTGTTAATATTGCAATTTTTCTCAGTTTTTTGATTCGATTCATTGTGTTCACTCCTTATTTGTATTTCATACAAGCAGTTATAATATAGCATTTTTTAGGGGCTATTGCAACCACTTTCAATTTATTTGATAATATCACATAGTTTTTATGATATGATAAAAGAAGGTGATGAGATGAAAGTATATATTTTAGCTAGCGGGTCAAAGGGTAATATGACCTACTTAAAAGTAGGGCATATTCAAATGTTTGTTGATGCGGGCATTAGTTATAAACGTATGTGCTTAAAAATGGAAGCATATAACGAAGATTTAAGACAGGTAAAATACTTATTATTAACACATGAACATCAAGATCATGTCATGGGTATGAAAATGCTATTAAAAAACGGTTGTATTGAAAAAGTTTTTTTGACAAAAGGTACATATCAAGGATTAACAAAAGAGGTTATTAATCTATTGCCTGAAGTTGTATTTATTGAATCTGAAAAAGTGTTTCATATTGAAAATATAGATATTACACCATTTGTTATCTCACATGATGCAAATGAACCTGTTGGGTATGTTATTGATGGTGATAAAAAACTTGTTGTACTTTATGATACAGGTTATTTAGATGAAGCGTATTATGATTTATTGACGAATGCCGATATCTATATTTTAGAAGCAAATCATCATCCTGCAATGCTTATGCAGTCGCCAAGACCATTTCTTTTAAAAAAGCGTATTATGTCAGAAAAAGGTCATTTATCAAATGAAGATGCAACATATTTAATGAATCGTTTTATTAAAAATGGAAAAGCTAAATGGATTGTTTCTCATATTTCAGAAGATTGTAATTCTGTTTTAGCTATTGAAGAAGCAATTGTTAAAATGTTTGATGATCCTACCAAGGTTGAAGTTTTTTTTACAACTAGAGAAGGATTGCCGGAGATAGATGTATGATTAAACTTATTACGGTTGGAAAAATGAATCAAAAATATTTAAATGAAGGTATTAAATACTATCAAAAACAAATACCTTATAAATTTGAAATCATTGAAGTAAAAGATGGTAAAGACGAACAAGCAATAAAAAATGAAGGTGAAGCAATACTAAAACAAATTCATGATAGTGATTTTGTTATAGCATTAGCGATTAAGGGTCAAATGTTTTCAAGTGAAGAATTCTCTCAAAAAATAGAAGATACAATGAGTTATCATACAAATGACATTGTATTTGTTATTGGAGGATCATATGGTTTATCAAATGAAGTTTATGAAAGATGTCAATTATTGATTTCTTTTTCAAAAATGACTTTTCCTCATCAAATGATGCGACTTATTTTTATTGAACAATTATATAGAGCTTTTATGATCATGAAAAATCATCCTTATCACAAGTAGGAGTGTTTAATGAAATATATATTTTGGGATTTTAATGGTACCATTTTAGATGATGCATTTTTATGTTATGAAATACTTAATAAAATGCTAAAAGAAGTGAATCGGCCAACAGTAACTTTTGAAAAATACTTAATGATATTTGATTTCCCGGTTAAAGATTATTATGCGAAAGTTTATGATTTAAATGAAACAAGCTTTGATGTTTTAGCAAAGCGATTTATAGAACTTTATCAACCACTGAGTTTAAACGCCCCACTTCATAAAAATGTTGTTGAGGTTATTAAGTATTTTAAAGAAAAAGGTTATAAAAACATTATTTTATCGGCATCTGAAATCAATAACTTAAAAGCACAATTAAAACACTTTAAAATTGATGATTTGTTTGATGAAATTTTAGGAACTTCAAATGTATATGCAAAAGGTAAAATTGATATTGCTAAAACATATATAAAAGAAAATAAAATTAACATCGAAGATAGTGTAATGATTGGAGATACATTACATGATGCCAAGATTGCTAAAATATTAGGCGCTAAACCAATTTTGTTTACAAAAGGGCATCAGCATCCTTCAAGATTAAAGATGTATAATTCAATTGATGATTTTAATTTATTAAAAAAATTACTTGATTAAGCCAAAATATGATAATATAAATATAGTAGAGATTTGAGATCTGGAGAGGAAAAAATATGAGTAAAATTGCAATTTTAACATGTAGTAATGCAGGACTTGATTATTTGGATTATCCAAAAGATATTGAAATCTTAAGATCAGTTATTCATTTTGGAGATAGCGAAAGTTTTAATGACTTTATTGATATGGATGCAAAGACTTTTTATGAAAGAATTCGTTTAAATCCTAATGACATTCCTAAGACATCATATGTATCTATGGGATCAATGATGGAAACCTTTAACAATTTGAAAGCAAAAGGATATGATGAAGCACTTGTTATCACTATATCTTCAAAATTATCAGGCTTATTTGAAGCGGTTAAAAGAGCAAGCAATGAAGTTGAATTAAAAGTAACTGTTTTTGATTCTAAAACACTTGCTTATGCGGAAGCTTATATGGTTTTAGAAGCTCATCGTTTAGCTGAAGAAGGTAAATCAGTTGAAGAGATTATTCCATATTTGGAAAAAATTAGAGAAAACCATCAAATTTTCTTTGCAGTTGATACTTTATTGTATTTAATTAAAAATGGACGACTTTCTAAGTTGCAAGGAACTCTTGGTACAATGTTACAATTAAAACCACTTTTAATTATTGATCATGAAGGAAAAGTCGATACACTAGAAAAAATTAGAACAACATATAAAGCACATAAACGTGTATTAGAAAAATATATTGAAGCAACTAAAGGAAAAAATGTTATTACCTTTATTTCACATGCACATGCTGATGATTTTGTTGCTTGGTTTCTTAAAGAACTTAAACAAGAATTTCCAGAAAGAGAAGTTGTTGTTGCATACCTAACACCAGTTGTAGGTGCACATACAGGACCTAAAGCTTTAGGATTAGGATATATTGATTTAGATAAACTTAAATAAAAAAAAGCCGATTGGCTTTTTTATTTTTGTGTTTCTAAAATACCTGTTATAGGGATAAGTAAGAATGCTAACCATGAAATATAGAATAATCCAAAAAAATACCCTGTAGAAAAAAATATGATGGTTGCTAAGAAAGGCATGATTGTAACCCATTTAAAACGACCAGATAAAACAATGGCTGAAATTGGAATTAACAATAATACTTGCCAAGCATATCCCCAAGCGTTTGGTAAAAATAAACCCATAAGCAAAAATGCAATAATCCAAAACACGACAGCGCCTGAAATCATAATTTCATTTTTAGCAAATGACCATTTAATATTAATTTGTTTATTGATAATAGCAACCATTAATGGAAGAATGAATCCTAATAAACCAAGTTGAAATTGATTTCGAACAATACCCATATATAAATAAAATCCGATGCCCAATAATAAGGATAGTAAAAACATAATATTGCGTATTTTAGGATGTAAAATGGCGGCAGTTATTGGTGTTAATAAAAAGACCAACCAAGCAAATTCATAATGACCAATATAATAACTAATTAAGAAAAAAGAAATCAAAGCTATAAATGGTGTTAAACCTATAAAAGTATCACGACCTTTTCCAGATAAGACACCAGAAATAGGTATTAACATGAATATAAGCCAAGTTGGATGCCAAATTTGTGTTGTTAAACCAATTGACATAAAAATGATTAACGCGATAAATGGAGAAAGGGCTACAAATTTATGTTTTTTGCTTTTTTCTCTAATAAAGGATAAAGTATCTTTTAAATCATTATATATATGAGAAGGTTCACCTAATAATTCTCTAATTTCATCATCTGACATTTGTTTATCAAGTCCATCGTCATACATTTGGTTATAATCAGACATTATATCTTGTATATCTGATTGTGTAACACCATGGTTTTCTAAAATTTCTTTTAATTCGTTTAAATAATCATTTTTCATTTTGATTTCCTCCTAAAATATAATTTACACCTTTTAAAAATGTATACCATTCATCAATATAATCAGCATAAATACTTATACCTTGATTAGTGATACGATAATATTTTCTAGGTGCACCTTGGTTTGTGGTTTGAAAATATGTTTCAAAATAATTTTGTGAAGTAAGTCTTCTTAATATAGGATATACAGTATTTTCATTAACATCAATTGCTTTTGATAAAATTTCAATAACTTCAAATCCATACATATCTTTTTTCTTAATTAAGCTTAAAACACATAGTTCAACAATACCTTTTTTAAATTGAGTATTCATGAATAACCTCCGTTACTGTGTATGACACACTACTAATATATCATGGTACTGTGTGAAACACAATACCTAAAAATAAAAAAAAGTGGTAAAAAACTAATTTTTAGAAACTTCTAGTCTTGTCTTTTTAGTGACTTTGTGTTACTATACTTACAAACAAGAAAGGTAATATTTCTATGTTTAACATATTGAATTCTGTTTTTTATTACGCATATTACTATCAAAAATAAAGGATTGCTAGGCATTCCTTTTTGAGTGATTACGTGTAAAAGGAAACAGCCAATCAATGATTCCATCATCCTTGAGGTTGTTCCTCAGGGATTTTTTATTTCAAAGGAGAAGAAAAATGATTGTAAGAATGAAGGAAAAATCAACAAAAGTACAATATGATAAAATTGTTGAATTTTTAAAAGAAAAAAATTTAGAAGTTAAAGATGTAAGTAGTGATCAAGTAATGATCTTTGGTATTATTGGTGATACCACTGGGTTTGAACCTAATGATTTATATGCTTTTGATGGTGTTTCAGAGGTTACTAGAGTCTCTACTCCATTTAAAAAAGCAAGTCGTAGTTTTCATCCTGAAGATACAATTATTAAATTTAAAAATGGTGTTGAGATTGGTGGTAATCAATTTGTGATGATGGCTGGACCTTGTTCAGTAGAATCCGAAATACAACTAAGTACAATTGCTAAAGCTTTAAAAAAATCGGGAGTTAAAATATTACGCGGTGGTGCTTATAAGCCAAGAACTTCTCCATATTCATTTCAAGGTATGGGTGTTGATGGCTTAAAATTATTAAGAAAAATTGCAGATGAAAACGATATGTTAGTTGTAACTGAATTGATGAGTTCTGATGTGTTAGATGAATTTGAAAAATATGTTGATATTATTCAAATTGGTGCTAGAAACATGCAAAATTTTTCATTACTTAAAGAATTAGGAAAATCAACAAAACCTATTTTATTAAAACGAGGCATGTCAGCAACCATTCAAGAATGGTTAATGTCTGCTGAATATATTATGGCTAATGGAAACGAACAAGTCATTATGTGTGAACGTGGTATTCGTACGTATGAAACATATACAAGAAATACATTAGATATCAGTTCGGTCTTGGCCATTAAAGAATTATCGCATCTTCCAGTGATTATTGATCCAAGTCATGCCGCAGGACGTTGGAATATGATTGAAAATTTATCACTTGCAAGTTTAGCAGTTGGTGCACATGGTTTAATTGTCGAAGTTCACCATGATCCAGAACATGCATTAAGTGATGGTGCACAATCATTAAAACCTGAAAAGTATGATGCAATGGTTAAAAAATTAAATAAATTTGCTTCAGTTATGGGTAAAAAGATTTCATGAGAATATTTATTGTTGGTCTTGGTTTAATTGGTGCATCATATGCGGAAGGATTGCATCTAAAAGGTCATCAAATTTATGCATATAATCGTAGTCAAGACAAAGTCCAAAAAGCAATAAATGAAGGCATTGTAGAAAAAGATAATGACCTTGATAAATTATCAATTTGTGACCTTGTGATTTTATCACTTTATCCCAAAAATAATATCGAGTTTATTGAAAAAAATAGATATTTATTTAAACATGGTCAAATGGTAACAGATGTAAGTGGTACTAAGGAATGGATGATGCAAGAAATAATAAAATGTCTACCTGAAGGCATTACATATACATCACACCATCCAATGGCGGGTAAAGAAATAAGCGGCTATGATGCAAAAGATTATCGAATATTTAAGGGTGCTAATTTTGTAATTGTACCATCGGAAAAATCAGGTGTTAATGATGAAAATATATTAAATCAAATTGCGACTGAATTAAATTTTGGAAAAATTCTTAAAGTTGATTCAGCGACACATGATCAATTAATCGCATTTACATCGCAATTAACACATGTGCTTGCTATAGCTTTAGTAAATACAGATCATTTTGAAGAAACTAAAAATGCAACTGGAGATTCTTATAGAGATTTAACTAGAATTGCTAAAATAAATGAAACGATGTGGACTGAATTATTTTTAGAAAATAAATCAGCACTTCTTGGTGTTATTAGAGATTTTCAAAATGAGCTTCAATATATGAAAACATTGATTATGGGTGATGAAAAAAACGCATTGAAAGCATACATGAAAAAAGCAAAAGAAAAGAGGGTATCTTTTGACAAAGATTAGTATGACAACTTATGATATTTTAGTTGGCTTAAATGAAATGGATAAAATTGAATCTCATATTTTAGATTTTTATGCTTATCGTAAAATTTTTATTGTAACTGAC
>JBAYAP010000064.1:0-7897 GCA_041669715.1 Acholeplasmataceae bacterium | reverse complement strand
GATTCATAAATAATAAGTGTTTTATGATCTTTAACATAAGATGATAAATAATTTCTTGCTTCAGCTTTTTTACGCGGTAAAAATCCAATAAAAACATGGGGTTGCATCGACAACCCTGAACCAACAAGTGCTGCAAGCTCAGCGCTTGCCCCAGGAATAGGTACAACATAGTAATTAGCCTCTATCACCCTTTGAATTAGTAAATACCCAGGATCGCTTATTCCGGGCGTCCCAGCGTCAGTAATGATTGCAAGCATCTTTCCTTTTGCAAGAAGATTAATGGCTTCAATACTTTTTTCTTCTTTATTAAATTCATGATAACTTGACATTGGCGTATCAATATTAAAATGTTTTAGCAAAATACCGGAATTTCTAGTATCTTCTGCAAGAATCAAATCAACTTCTTTTAATATCTCAACAGCGCGATATGTCATATCACTTAAATTTCCAATTGGTGTTGAGACAACATATAATGTTGGTTTAGGTTCTTTAAAACTTTTTTGTATCAAAATAAACATCCTTTTTATTAATAATTTTTATTTATATCGCTTCTCCAACAAACTGAATAAATGTATCTGAAAATTCATGTTTGTTTTTATATATAATAAGTGGTGAATCTAAAATTAATGATTCTTTTCCTTGTTTAATACATTGTATTAATACATGATTTGCTGGTTTATCAATATATGGATGAACAAATTTAACTCTTTTTAGCGTTAAATGATATTGATTGAGTATTTGAACAATTTCGGCAAATCTATTTGCTCGATGAATCATATAAAAATATCCACCATATTTTAAATGTTTACTTGCTGTTTTAACAAGACCTTCTAATGAAAGTGAAATTTCATGTCTTGCTAATTGATCTGATTTCGTTTCGCTTAATTGATCACTATTTTCTGTTTTAAAAAATGGTGGGTTAGATATAACACAATCTAAGTTTTTAAATTCAGATTCTAAATAATCTCCTAAAATGATTTCACTTCGATCTTCTAGACCGTTGATTTTCATATTGTGAACTGCAAGATTATATCTTTCTTCTTGAATTTCAACACCTATTAATTTAGCATATGTAAGCTCGCTCGCATATAGCAATAAACCGCCATTGCCCGTACCAACATCTAAAATAGTTTCCATTTTTTTAGGAATCTTTAAAAATTTTGCGAGTAATACCGTATCTAAATTAAATGAATGATTACGTGTTTGATCAATAATCAATTGTGAACCAATAAGTTTTCTTCTAATCAATTTTTTAACCTTTTCACTTCATCTTTAGTAAACCATTTATCAGGATTTTCATCACTATAACGAACTTTAACTTTTTGACTTAAAATATTAATATCAATTACTTTTGCTTTACCAAGTTCAGTTTCGACAATTTCATTAATATCTGGTAATATTTCTTTAAGTTCTGTGTATACTTCATCTTCATAACGAATACAGCACAATAATTTGCCACAAACACCTGAAATCTTTTGAGGGTTTAAAGCAAGATTTTGATTTTTTGCCATTTTAATAGACACGGTGTCAAACTCACCAATAAATGTTGTGCAGCACAAAATAAGACCACAAGGACCAATACCACCAATCATTTTAGCAGCATCTCTAGGACCAATTTGTCTTAATTCAATTCTTGTATGGAAAATTTTATTTAAATCTTTAACAAGATTTCTAAAATCAACACGTTCTTCTGATTCAAAATATATTAATAATCTTTTACGATCAAGTGTATATTCCGCACCTAAAACTTTCATTTCAAGTTCATTGTCTTTTGACAATCTCTTGGTTTCTTCAACCACTTGATGTTCTAAAGACACATTATATGCTTCTGTTTCAATATCATCTAGTGTAGCAACTCTTAGTATAGGCTTTAATTCACTAACTAAATCTGTTTGTTCTATATCTTTAAGTGTATAAACTGTACCTATTTCAATACCTCTTGACGTTTCAACAACGACTTGTTGATTGGGTATAAGGTCTAAATCTTGATATGAAAAATGATATTTCTTTCCAGCATCTTTAAACTTAATTAAAGCAACCTGCATGTTGTCACCTCTTTTTTTCTAATATATATGCAATTTCATCTAGTGCAAGTTCTAGATTGATATAATAATTTTGTTTTTTATAAATCACTTGCAATTGTTCAATTAAATCTTGAATTTCAAAAACATCCATTGTATCACTTTGTTCTAAAATATTATCTCTTAGAAACTCAAAAATAATGGGTTGATTCGAACGATAATGAATCAAGTCCATAAAATATAAGATTAAACATTCCATAAATTGAGTAAACAATATACGGTCTTGCAATAAAAATCTACCATTAGTAGAAAAATATATAGGATATATAATATCTCTTTTTTTCCACTGATTTGATATTTCAACAACAAATTCAATCATTTGACTCATATTAGGATCACTTGCTAAAATCAATGCATCATCTAAATCTTTTGTTATAAATGGAAGAATAGTTGCTTTTTGTTCATCAATACCTTCAGACATGAGTTGTTCTTTTAATCTGATTTCATCTAAACTGTTTAAATGAATGATTTGCGCACGTGACTTAATTGTTAAAATTACATCATCAAAGTTTTCCGTTAACAAGAAACCCGTAACTTGATGGCTTGAAGGTTCTTCCATAAATTTTAATAAAGAATTTGAGGCACTTTGATTCATGCGTTCAACATTTTTAATCACATATATTCTGGGTCCACTAACAAGTGCAGTTTTAGAAAATTCTGATTGTAGTTCTAAAATTTGTTCTTTTTTAATATTTAATCCACTAGGTTCAATCACCATTAAATTAGATAATGTATATGTGTTTATTTGATGTCTTAATAATGTGTTTTCATCAGCACTTGAACCTTGATTAAAAATAAGATAACAAATTTGCTCAACCAATTTGGTTTTTCCGCTACCTTTAGGACCGCTAATAATATATAAATGTGCTAAACGATTTTTCTTAATCGCTTGTTCAAAAAATGTTAAAGCTTGATTCATAGTTTTCCCTTTATGATACTAATAATCTCAGATGATATTTCATCTAAACTACGATTCCCATCAATCTTAATGACACGCTTTGGATATCTTTTTAAAACTTCTAAATATCCTTTTCTTACTTGTTCATGAAAAGCTATTGATTCTTGATCTAAACGATCAAATTTATCTCGATGATTAATTCTTGATAAACCGATTTTTGGATCTAAATCAATATAAAAAGTCATATCTGGCATATGCTTAGTCGCATAATCATTAATATTTAATACAAAATCAAATCCTAAATCTCTCGCATATGCTTGATAAGCTAGCGAACTATCAAGATATCTATCACACAAAACAATTTTATTTTGATTTAATGCTGGTATAATCACTTCTGCTAAATGTTGAGCTCTTGATGCTGCATATAGCAATGCTTCTGTATAAGGTGTTACCCCTTCATATTTAGGGTTTAAAACAACATCTCTAATGGCTTCTGCTACTTTAGAACCACCTGGTTCTCTTGTCGATACAACATCATAAGATGACAAAGCTTTTTTAATATATTCAATTAGTGAGGTTTTGCCTGAGCCTTCTCCACCTTCAAAAGTTATAAACATGTTTAAAACTCCCTTCTGTCATATTATACCATTAATTATAGTATACACGTTCAAGATAAAGGCCTCTTGATTCCGCTGTTTTTCCTGCTAAACTACGATTTTGAGTTTCTAATATTTCAGTAATAATTTCAGATTCTTTTTTATGAAGACCAATTTCAATTAATGTTCCCATCATTGATCTAACCATATATTTTAAAAACCCATTTGCATGAAATGTAAATATATAATGATCTTTTGTCTCTTTAAAATAGACATTAAGCATTGTTTTTACAGTTGGTTTACCTTTTACATATTGACAAAATCCTTTAAAATCATGAGTGCCAATAAATAAATGATATGCTTTTTTCATAGGTTCAATATCTAAATTTCTTATGTAAACTTCATAATTCTTTTTAAAAACTGAACTTTCTTTTTTAGCAATAACATATTTATATTTTTTAGATTTTGCGCTATGTCTTGCATGAAAATCATCTTTAACTTTTCGAATACTTTTAATTCGAATATCCAATGGAAGTCTATCATTAACCCTTAAAAAATCAATATCAAGGTCACTATCAAAATGAAATGTTTGATTTAATGCGTGAACCCCTTTATCAGTTCTACCTGATGCATAAATTTTAATTTCTGTTTGTGTCATCAATCTAAAACTTTTTTCAATAACTTCTTGAATACCTAATGCATTTAATTGACTTTGAAATCCTGCATAATTCGTTCCATCATAACTGACAACTGCTAAATATCTCATCCAATAACCTTAAGATAAATAACAGCGCTTATAATGATAATGCTAAAAACTGCTGTTAAATAATCATTAAATCCCATTTTGTATTGATCTATTTTTGTTCTTTTAGCACCAATAATATATCCCTTAACTTCCATTGCATTCGCTAAATCTTCGGAACGGTTAAAGGAGATAACAAATACTGGAATTAATAATGAGATAATTTGCACAATTTTTTCCTTAAGTGTACTTTCATTAAAATCAACACCTCTAGAAGCTTGAGCTTTCATAATTTTTTCGGTTTCAATTAATAGTGTTGGAATATATCTTAATGTTAATGATAACAACATGGCAAATATATCCACTGGTACTTTGATTATTTTTAAAGGTTTTAATAATGATTCAACACCATAGTTTAAATCTGTCGTCATGGTAGTAAATGTTAATAGTGATGTTGTAATAATAATTGTTGTAATTCGTATAAAAATAAATAATGATTTATAAAGCCCTTCATCAAATATTTCTAATTGATAATGTGTTATTTCAATATAGGGCAATACTGCCTGTACATAAAAGATTGCAATTACAGCAAGCAAAAAATATAAAACTCTAAATTTTATATATCTTTTTGTTAATTGATAAACGACTATAATTAAAATTATTGCAATAATACTAGCAATAGAAATACTCATTTGAATAGGTTCGGCAGTGATCATTGTCCCCTCTTTGACACTAAAGACTTGAATCACAAATGTAAATGTTAATAATACAATAATCGATTTTAACCCTTTAAGCATTTTAAATACAGATATTCTTGCACTAATGGTTAATAACAATGTACCCAAAAATAATGCTCCAAGAACAATAAATGAAGTTATATCCGTCTTTAAAGGTACAATAAAAATTGCAACCAAATAAATAACAACACTAAGCAACTTAATTCGAGGGTCTAATTTATGTAGCCATGAATCTCCAGGGATATATTGGCCAATCATCACTGAATTCATAGTTTTACCTCCTTAAGATGTTGATACAAACTATCAAAATCATAAAAAGGTTTATATTTTATATTTAATGTTTTTTCTAAATGCTTTAAGATTTTTAATGGTGTTGGTAATTCAAGATGAAAAGAATCAAAGTTTTCATGTTCGAATAAATCTTCTTTTTTGCCATCAAAAACAACTTTACCTGCTTCTAAGACAATTACACGTTTTGCATATTGACTGACAATATCCATATCGTGTGTAATTAAAATAATAGATTGATTTTTTTGTTCATGTAAATTAACAAAAATATTCATCAACTCTGTTTTACCTTTAGGATCTAATCCTCTAGTAGGTTCATCTAATACTAATACATCAGGTTGCATCGCTAAAATACCAGCAACAGCAACTCTTCTCATTTGACCTCCACTAATTCTAAATGGTGATTGTTCAAATAATGTGTCATCAATACCAACAATATGTGCAGCATTGGTTGCTCTTATAAGTGCTTCTTCATCGCTGATTTTAAAATTCTTAGGTCCAAACATAATATCTTTAATAATAGTTTCTTCAAACAATTGATATTCAGGAAACTGAAAAACTAAACCAACTTTTTGTCTTAAATGGTTTATCTTTTCATTTTTTTTAGGAGGCAATTTTTGACCAAAAACTATAAGTTCACCAGATGTAGGAAGTAACAATGCATTCATGTGTTGAACTAAAGTTGATTTCCCAGACCCAGTATGACCGACAATTGCAATAAATTCACCTTGTTGATCAATATTTAAACTTACGTTGTCAAGTGCCAAATATTTAGTTTTAATCCCTTGATATTGGTAGCTTACTTGCTTGAATTGAATTCCCATAGCGCCTCCGTAATCTTAGGATCAATAGTCTTATCTTTATTTGCTCTTGTATATAATTTAACTTCGAAAGGTAATTCCAGATTTGAAGATTTTAGTAATTTTTCTTCTTTAAAAACATTATTTGGTGTTCCTTGAAGTATAATTTCGCCATCTTTTAAAATAACCAGTTCATCAGAATCAGCTGCAAATGATAAATCATGTGTAATTGTAATAATTGTTTTTTTAAATTCTTTATTCAATCTTTTAATAAGTTGTACTATTTCTTCAGTACCCTCAGGATCTAACATTGAAGTTGCTTCATCCAAAATTAATATATCTTGTTCCATTGCTAAAGCTCCGGCAATTGCGACTCTTTGCTTTTGACCACCAGATAATTGATGTGGCTCTTTAGACAAAAAATCTTGCATACCAACAAGGCTTGCATATGTATATACTTTTTCTTCCATTTCTTTAGGATTCATACATAAATTTTCCAAACCAAACGCAATATCATGTCTTACAGTAACGCCAACAAATTGATTATCGGGATTTTGGAAAACAATTCCTATCTTTTTTCTAATTTGACTTAAATTTTCTTCGTTTAATAATAAACCATCAATTTCTATTTCGCCACTTTCAGGTTCTAAAAGACCTACTAAACATTTAGAAAGAGTCGATTTTCCTGAACCATTATGACCTAATATAGAAACCCAAGAACCTGATTTTATATCTAAATTTATATTTTTAAGAGTTTCGGTTTTTCCATCATAAGAAAAACCTAAATCGCGAATTTTTATCATATTTATTCACCTACAATTCATCTATAACATTATATCATGGTTCACAATCATTATAAAGCATTTACTATTATGAAAAATCGTGTAATTTATTGCAAATTACTTTGATTTTTTCGATTTTTTATTTATAATGGTAGTGTTACTGAAAGGAAATGAAAATCATGATAAAACATTTAACAAGCGAAAATTTTGATGAAATTGTATTAAAAAGTGAAGTCCCAGTCTTAGTGGATTTTTGGGCAGCATGGTGTGGCCCTTGTAGAAGAATGGCCCCTATTTTAGAAGATTTAGCATTAGAAATTGGCGACAAAGCAGTGATTGCTAAATTAGAAGTAGATGAAGAACCTGAAATTGCTGATGCATTTCAAATTGTTAGTATTCCTACTCTAATTGTTTTTAAAAATGGAGAAGTCGTTAAACAACTTGTTGGCTTACACTCTAAGGATGCATTAAAACAACAATTAGGATTATGAAAAAAGTAGTTATAATAGGTCATGGACCAGCTGGTATATCGGCTGCTATATACTTAAAACGCTCTGGTGTTGAACCCATAGTCATTGGGAAAGATTACGGTTCCTTTTCATATGATAATATTCTAATTGAAAATTATTATGGCTTTAGTGAACCAATATCTGGAAAACAACTTGTTGATAATGGAATGCAACAAGCCAAACGATTAGGTATAGAAACAATTTCAGATTCAGTCCTTGATCTAAAAATTAATGATGATGATTCTTTTCAAGTCATTACTGAAAATCATACCTATGATACTGATGCAGTATTGCTTGCAACAGGTAAACAACGACTTACATTAAACATTCCTGGTTATATAAAATATCGAGGAAAAGGTATTAGTTTTTGTGCTACTTGTGATGGCTATTTTTATCGAAAGAAAAAACTAGCAATTATTGGTTGTGGTCCTTATATGCAACAAGAATTAAAGGAATTAGAACAT
>JBAYAP010000063.1:0-8026 GCA_041669715.1 Acholeplasmataceae bacterium | reverse complement strand
TTAAAAGAAATTGAATTTGAAAAAGCACAAATGATTTTTCCAACATCTGAAGGGTTTTTACAAGTTTATGTACACAAAATCTCATATATTGAATCATTTGGTGAAGATATTGTGATGCATATGATGAATAAAGATACGGAAATGATTAAAAAACCTTTATATCAAATTGAAACTTTATTAAAACCTTTTCAATTTAGCAGAATTGGTAAATCATTTATTGTTAACTTAAGAAACATAAGATATATTCGAGTAACTTATTATGCAAAATTAGAACTGGAGTTACTAAATAAAGATATTGTTTATGTTTCACGTTCCTATGTTTCGAAATTCAAAGATGCTTTAGGCATCAAATAGGAGGAACTAATCATGACTGTATTGAAATGGATCATTATAATTGTTTTTTCAATCTTAGCAATTTTATATGTCACTAAACTTACATTGGATTTGTTATGGCATAAACGTTTGAATCAATTTAAAATAAACATTGGCGAAGCACTTGAAAAATTTCCTAAAGCATTACTTATTAAAAACACCTATGTTTCAGTTTTTAGTGTGTTTGTTATTTTATCAGTTTTTATGATTTCAAATTATCAAAACATAACAATTGCTGATAAAACTTATGTTCAAGCAAAAACCGTTTCTTCATATGATACGTTACATAATTTAATATCCAATTATGATGCTTATAATATTGGATGGCTTCCAGAGTATAATTCAGATCTTACTTCCACGATGGATGACGGTATCGAAACTCAAAGATCATATACAGATACTAATGTTCAAGTTTCTGGTGTTGATGAAGCAGATGTGATTAAAACAGATGGGTATCAAATATATTTCGTACCAAAATATGATAATGTACTTTATGTTTTTGATATCGACGACCAAGGGGATATTGCGTTAGTTAAAACAATTGATTTAGAAAATTATTATGTTGAAGGTATGTTTTTAACAGACACACAAGTGATATTAATTGGCTATACATATCAATTTGATCCTTATCAATATAATACATTTGATGTTGGTTGGTATTATGTTAATGACACAGCAAGCATTCAAATCTATAATCGAGAATCTTTAGATTTAGTATATGATTTATATACCGATACACACTTTTACCAATATAGACTTATTGATGATATGCTTTATTTATTATCGCAAAAATATATTTATAGTATTGATGAAGATTATAGACCAGTCTATGATATTACATTAAATAATGAAAGCTATACCACATATTTATCTTATGATCAAATATATTATTTTGAAGACTCACTTACTAATTCAATGTCAGTAATTACAACGATTAATTTAAATGATTATACGATGGATGCTCAAGCATTTATGATTTCTTTATCTTTAATATATGCAAATACCAATGCTTTTTATGCTATATCATATGTTAGTAATTATGATGATATAAATAGTGAATGGGTATATTATACAAAAGTATTAAAATTTAGATTTGACGATTTAAAAGCATTAAAATATGTAGCATCAGGAACGATTGAAGGTTATGTAGAAAATCAATACTGGATGGATGAATATGAAGATTATTTTAGAGTGGTAACAACAGATTGGTCGGCAATTAACCGTCTATATGTATTATCTGAAGATCCAGAAATTGATCAATTGAATTTAGTATCACTAATTGATGAAGATTTAGGATTAGAAAACGAACGTGTTAAATCAGTAAGATTTAATGGAAACATTGCACAAATTGTTACATTTGAAACACATGATCCGTTATATACCATTGATTTAAGTGATCCATTAAATCCTATTATTGAAGATAATCCTATTGAAGATGATGGGTTCTCTACTTATTTACATGTATGGCAAGAAGATTATCAATTGGTAGGGTTTGGATTTGATGCTAATGATATGGGTATAGTTACCGGATTAAAGCTTAGTGCATATGATACTAATCTTTCAGTTGCATTAGATGAGTATACGTTTAATACTCAAGATGATGAATATGTATATAGTTATAGTGAAGCAATTTATAATCCAAGAGCATTATTGATTAATGTTGAAAAAGGCTTATTTGGATTTCCTGTTACAGGATTTCATTATAATCAAAACAATAGTTCATATTACTATCAAACATGTTATTATTTATTTAAAATAGATTATACAAAAGAAGATATATTAGGCATACCAATAATTATTGAACATGATGTAACATCATATTATAATCAAGTATATCGCGGTGTTGAAATTGATGATAAGTTATATACTTTTTCAAGAGATCAAGTGGTTGTTTTAGATATAAATTCAGGTGAAAATATACAAAATTATCATTATGTAATAAATTAATAGATGAGTTAGAAATAAATGTGATATGATGTTCGTGGACAAAAATCCACGAACATCTTTTTTTATGTTTTTATATCATCAATCATATGATAAAATAACTTTGTATATTTATTAAGAAAAGGAAGCACACAGCAATGAAAGAATTACTTATTGTCGGATCAGGTCCGATTGGATTATATGCAGCATTTTCCGCAGGTTTAAGAAAGATTGATGCTTTTGTTTTAGAATCTTCGCAAACTGTTGGAGGACAATTAAATCTATATGGTGAAAAACATATTTATGATATTCCTGGCTTTATTTCAATTAAAGCAAGCGAATTATCTGATGTTTTATATAAGCAATATGAAACTTATAAAAACCAAATACCAATACAATTAAATGAGACATTGATTTCTATTAATAAAAAAGATAATTATTATAATGTTGTTACAAATATAGCTACATATGATGTTAAAAAGATTTTGTTGACTCATGGTGGTGGGAAATTCATGCCAAGAGGTATTGAAGGCCTAGAAGCTAAAAATTTAGATTATGCAGTTTATGATCTTAATCGCTACAAAGATAAAGATGTTGTTATCTTAGGTGGTGGTGATTCCGCTGTTGATTGGGCAAATATTATTAAAGATATTGCTAAATCAGTTTCATTGATTCACAGAAGAACTGAATTTAGAGCACATTTAGCATCATTAGAGATCTTTAAGGAAAAAGGTGGAATTATTTATACACCTTATATATTAAAAGATCAACAGATTGAAAATAATTATATTAAGGAATTAACAATATTAAATGTTAATACTAATGAATTAGTTAATGTAAAAACTGATGAAGTCTTAATCTTTTACGGATTAATTCAAACAAAATCTAGTTATGAAGATTGGTTGGTCCATGCTGAAAATGGATTAATATTGGTCAATACAAAAATGGAAACAAGCGTTGATGGTATATATGCTTGTGGTAATGGTGTGTATTATGAAGGTAAACAAAAGATGATTACTTCAGGATTTGGTGAAGTTGTTCAAGCAATATGTGCAATTAATTTAGAATTGCATCCTGAACAAAAAGTGCCACAATACTCATCATTAATGAAGAAATGAAGGAGAATTAGATGATATATAGTGCAGTTATAGATTTTTTTACAGCAGTCCCGTTTTGGGAGTTGGTATTTATATTTTTTGCTAAAATTATTGAAGTTACGATTGGTACGATGCGTGTTATTTTAATAACAAAAGGCTTTAGAAGACCAGGAACAATTCTTGCATTTTTTGAAATTATGCTATGGGTTTTTGTTGCATCATCAGTGTTAAGTACTATTACAGAAATGCCAATTAAAGGTATTGTTTATAGTGCTGGGTTTGTTGCAGGTATTTATATAGGTTCTTTATTAGAATCACATTTAGCAGTTGGTAAAATGGAAATTAGAGCAATAGCTTCACTACCTTCTAGTGTTTTAATTATTAGTGCATTAAGAGAAGCAGGTTATGGTTTAACTTCCGTTGATGCACACGGTAAAGATGATGTACGTGTTTTAATTATTATATTTGCAAATCGTAAAAATAAAGATAAGGTTATTAAAATAATTAAATCAGCTGATGATAAAGCATTAGTTGTCGCACAAGAAATATCACTTATTCAAAATGGGTATGTGATTCCTTGGCGAAGAATAGGAAAATAGGGAAGCAATCCTATTGGATTGCTTCATAATATCTATGATATAATAATGATATTATGTAGGGAGTTATAGCTCAGCGGGAGAGCACTTGCTTGACGTGCAAGGGGTCGACAGTTCAATCCTGTCTAACTCCACCATGATTAAAATTATATATTTTCAATATTAATGGGTAAATTTTTTTTGTAAATGTTAGTAGTAAAAAAAATATGGTTTATTTCGATTTATCATAGGAGGAAATTATTATGCCTGATCATGCTAATACATTGTTAATTATTGGGAATGGGTTTGATCTAGAATGTGGGCTTCCAACCAGTTTTGAAGAATTTAATAAAAAAAGGAAAAAAACTCAAATATATATAGATTTAATAGAGTTTGTTAAAGGTACTCAAAAAGATTTGAATAAAATCTTAAATACACATAAAAATTTGATAGTTCAAAAAGGATTTTCTATTTTTGAATTTTATTTAATTGCAAAAAATCTTAGTGGTAAAGAAAAATGGTTTCAAATAGAAAAATTCTTATATAATTCATTTACGATTAAACGTTTTAGTGATATAGTTGCGACAACTAAATTTACTTTATGGGAAAAAGTATTTGATTCATTGGGTCATTATAAAAAAGGATTTATGATAAATGTTGATAGAAATGATTTAAGTTCGATTTTAGCATTCTATATTTATAATTATTCAAAAATATTTGATTTGACTTATATTAAAGATAATAAAACATGGAATCAATTTTTATTAAGTGAATTAAATATATTTGAAAATTTATATTGTGCTTATTTAAAGGAAAGTATTGATAATACGGATTATAATATAAAAGCTAATGATTTATTTGAAAAATTAGTTCCTGAAAAGTTTAGAATGAATACAAATATACTTAGTTTTAATTATACTTATGCAGATATCGTTGAAAAAGATTTTTATGATAATGTCCATGGTAAATATTTTAACTCAGATGTTATTATAGGTATAGATATTAAAGATATAAATCAAGAAACCAATGAATATATCTTTACTAAAACTTATCGAAAAGTGCGTAATTTAATTGCTAAAACATCAAAAATTGAAAGTAAAGCAATTGTGGATTCAGTAGAGCAAATAATTTTTTATGGTCATTCATTAAACGAACAAGATTACTCATATTTTCAATCTATATTTGATTATTATGATATTTATCATTCTAATATAAAAATTATTTTTAAGTATAAAATATTTGATCAAGATAAAGAAAAAGAAATAATTGATTATTTAACAGATTCAATTTATTTGTTATTTGAATCATATGGAAAAACATTTGATAATATTAAAATTGGAAAAAACTTATTTTATAAGCTTATAAATGAACAAAGATTAGTTTTAGATAGAATTTATTAATTTTATGAATATTATGTATTTATAAGTGGGATCTAAGTTAATTAGATCCTTTATTTTTTATATATTAAATTAAGAAAATGTTTCATATCTTTTTTATTGTTATTCTTTATTTAATTATTAAGATTAAAAGTCACCAAAAGCAACTTATTTTGTGATATAATTATTTAAATTAATTAAATAAATAACTCAAATTATTTGAGCTAAGATGTTTTTTAAAAAAGATGCATGTAATTAACTAAAAGATTATTTTTTTCTAATCTCATCATTGTTAAAAAATAAAAAACGATTTTATGTTGTATATCGTTTTTTTTATTCAATCAAATGAAAATTAGACATAAGAAATACCAATAAGGTATGCACAATAAAGATGATTATATATATTTGAAATAGGTGATTAATTTGACACACGATAGAGAAGATATGCTCGGCACAATGAATATTAAAAAATTATTAATGAAATTATCTATTCCTGCGATGTCAGGCATGTTTATTAATGCACTTTATAATATTGTTGATACATTATTTGTTGCAAGAGGATTAGGTGAAACGGCCATCGGTGGTTTAACCTTTGCATTTCCAATCCAAATGATATTAATGGCAGTTGGATTGATGATTGGTGTTGGGGCAGCATCTGTCTATTCCAGAGCTTTTGGGAAAAAAGATTATAAAACAATGGATTTGGTTGTTAATTCAGCATTAAAAACTGATGTTGTGATTGCTTTAACAATGGCAGTTTTAGCATTTATATTCTTAGAACCACTATTATCATTTTTTGGTGCTACGCCAGACAATTTTCAATATGGTAAAGACTATTTATCTATTATTTTAATTGGTTTAGTACCGATGACATTATCAATGGTGTTAAATAATTTGACAAGAGCAGAAGGTAGAGCGATGGTCTCTATGTATGCTTTAATTATAGGTGCTGGATTAAATATTATATTAGATCCCATTTTTATATTTGTTTTTGATTTAGGTGTTAAAGGTGCAGCAATTGCTACAGTGATTGCACAATTCTCATCTTTAATTTTTATATTTACACAAGCTTATGGTAAAAATTCTAATTTGCATATTCATTTTAATCATTTTTTTGTTGTAAATTTTAGATTAATTAAAGAATCACTTGGTGTTGGATTACCAACATTTTTAAGAAATGCAACAGGTGCGATGATTACCATTATTATTTTAAGACTGATTTCTAAATATGCTGGTAACAATAATCAAATTGAAACCTATCAATCCATCTATGGCGTCATTAATAGAGTCATTAATTTCGTCTTTTTGCCGTCTTTTGGTATTGTTCAAGGTTTGGTTCCAATTGCCAGTTTTAACTATGGTGCTAAGCATTTTAAGAGGTTAAAAGATGTTATTATATTTGCAACAACTATTGTGATTATATATTTTATTGTAAGCTTTATCCTTATTTACTTTTTAGCCCCTTCAATATTTTTAGCATTTAGTGAATCGAGTGATCCAGAGTTTATTCATTTAGGGTCACAAGCTTTCACAATACTTTCGATAGGATTTATTTTGGTTGGGTTTCAAATTATGGCATCTTCAATATTTCAATCATTTGGCTATCCTGTTAAAGCAACGATTGTTACCATTTCAAGACAAATTCTATTTTTTGTTCCACTTGTTTATATATTCTCATCGCTTTGGGGTATTGTAGGCATCTGGATAGCATTTGCTGCTGCCGATCTTCTTGCTGGATTTTTAAGTATATTTTTATTAAGAGTAGAACTTAAGCATATTGAATCAATGATTGTTTAAATTTTTAATTTTAAAAAATATAAAATTAGTATTTATAAATAAACAAAAAATATAGTATGTTATAATATGCGTGTTAATTAGAAAGTGAAGTTTAAATATTTATGACAAAAGATGAACGAAAAAAATATTTAATATTAGAACATCCTAATATTTATAAAGGTTTAATGATTTTAGCTCTACCTGTGATGCTTAATAATTTTATTAAAACTATTCAAGATATTATTGATATGTTTTTTGTAAGTTCGATTCCAAATTATAGTACGGAAGCCATTAGTGCAATTTCACTAACATTTCCAGTAAATTTTACATATATTTCATTAGGTATTGGATTAAGTGCTGCAGGTACCGCACTTATTAGTCAATTTATTGGGGCAAACAATCATAAAAGTGCAAAAAAATATGCAGGTAATCTGCTTGTTATTTCATTACTTTTAGGCGTAGCATTAACTTTATTTTCATTTTTTGTTTCACCATTAATTATGGAATTAATGGGAACAAAAAATTATGTTTTAGAACAAAGTTCACTTTACTTAAGAATAAGAAGTTTTGAGTTACCCTTTGTATTTTTATTTTTTGCATTTACTGCAATTAGGCAATCAAGTGGTGATACAACAACACCGGTATATTTTGGTATAGCAACAATTATTTTAAATATTATATTAACACCAATCTTTGTTTCTTATTTTGAACTAGGAGTTTCTGGTGCTGCATATGCAACATTAATTTCCAATGTTATTATTGCTCCACCTATTATTTATGTGCTATTCTTTTCTAAAAATGGTATTAAAATTCATTTTTCAGATTTTAAAGTTGAAACTGAAATTGTCTCAGAAATATTATCAAAAGCAGTACCTGCATCTTTAGGTCAAGCATTTACCGCAATAGG
>JBAYAP010000062.1:0-8354 GCA_041669715.1 Acholeplasmataceae bacterium | reverse complement strand
TGAAGGTGTTGGCCAAGATAAAAGCCAAAGATCAGAAATATTAAATTTAGGAACCGTGTATGCAAGAACATCAGATACGATAGGTATTGAATTATTATATATTGCTTCATCATTAGATGATGGCGGCTATTTAAGAATTTCTATACCTCTTGAAACACAAACAAGTATTTATAATAAAGTAACTAGTTTTATAATTATTGGCGCGGTTTTAATATCAATTTTATATTATTTTAGTTTAATTAAGATTAGCAAAAATTTATTAACGCCATTAGAAAAAGTTAAAAAAGGGTTAATTGCACTCAATGAAGGAAATTATCAAGTCATGAGTTTAAATAGTCCCTATAACGATATAAATGAACTATTATATGAAATGAATCAAGTTAATCTTGAAACAGCCAAATATTTAAGACAAGTTGAATCTTATCAAAAGCATTTAGATACGGTATTAAATCAATTAAAACAAGCTGTATTATTATTTGATCAATATAATCTTTTAGTATATTTTAATTATGATGCAGAAGTCTTATTTGGCTTAAGTAAGACAGATATAAATCATGAACTATATGAAGTTTTAAGAAATCATGATTTAAAAGAAGCAATTATTGAAACAAATAAATATGGTAAAGAATATCATTTTGATTTAACGATGGCTGATGTTATATATGAAGCAAAAACAATTAAATTATTAGATGAAATTGAGTTTAATCAACAACCAACAGTCCTTGTTATATTAAAAAACGTTCAACAAGAACGACAATTAGCACAAGTAAAAAGAGACTTTTTTGCACATGCATCGCATGAATTAAAATCACCTTTAACAGCAATTAGTGGTAATGCAGAATTAATTGCCCACGGCATTATTAAAAAAGAAAAAGATATTAGAGAGTCAGCAATTACTATTTTTAATCAAACAACAAACATGAGTTTACTTGTTGAAGATATGTTAATGTTGTCAAGATTAGAACAAGTACAGCCAACAATGATGGAAACACAAAATTTAAATGTGCTTTTAAAACTAACAATTGAAAGCTTAAAAATATTTATTGATAACAAAAAGATGAAAATTATTATTGATGAGTCACCAGTAACGATGAAATGTGATCCATTAGATATGCAAAAATTATTCAAAAATTTGATTGAAAATGCCATAAAATATAGTCAAATAAACAAAGAAATTCACCTTATGTTACACAAAGAAAAGCATGATGTAAATTTCACGATTATAGATCAAGGTTACGGTATAAGCAATGAGCACCAACAACGCGTTTTCGAACGTTTTTACCGAGTTGATAAAGGACGTTTAGATGGAGGCACAGGCTTAGGCTTAGCAATCGTGAAACATATTGTTATCAAGTATAAAGGTGAGATAAAACTATCTTCTGAATTGGGTGAAGGTACCAAAATTGAAATTAAATTATGTGATGAATAATAAATAAAATTTACACAAAAGTCCTTGCATAATCGTTAAATATTCCCTATAATAAGAACACAGCAAGATATAAGTTGTAATAATGCTTTAAGGGGATATTTAAATTATGTATAAATAAGGACTACCCATGTTCTTTTTTAGACACACATAAATACTTCTAAAGCATACAAAGTATGCTTTATTTTTTTTCATAGGAAGGATGTGATATCAATGGTTATAGTTTATGATAGTCTGACAGGACAATCAAAAAGGTTTGCACATAAATTAAATCTTGATACTTTTGATATCAATTTATATCAACGTATGAATGAAGATGTTTTATTGGTAACAAGAACATTTAATTTTGGTGAAATACCAGAATCAACAATAAAATTTTTAGATCAGTTTCGAAATATTGTTAAAGGTGTATGTGTATCAGGAAATAAAAACTGGGGGTCCAATTATGGAGCTGCAGGTGATAAAATAGAAAAAATTTATCATATTCCATTAGTTTTGAAATTTGAAGCTTCAGGATTTGATAAAGATGTCGATATTGTAAAGTCATGGATAGATAAACAAAATAATAAAGGGGATATAAACTATGTCAATGTTTAAAACAACAGATGAATTAATTAACAAATTTATTGGTAACGATGAAGATAAAAGAGCTGATTATTTAAAAAGAGAAAACAGTAATTTCGTTTATTCATTACCACTACTAAGAAAAAATATTTCTAACAAAGCCGAAGAAGAATATTTAATGAAAAATATTTTCCCTCGTAAACTTGTTGAATTATATGCTGATGGTGTTGTCTATATTCATGACAAACAATTAAGCTCTTATTGTCAATCAGTAAGCTGTAAAGATATTGCAACAAAAGGAATTCCAAGTATTGCTAAAAATATGTTAGAATCTGATGCTGCATCTTCATTACCAACACTTATTCGTCATTTTAGTAATATTGTTACTTTAATGAGTCAACAAGTTTCTGGCGCAGTGATGCTTTCACAAATGACAACGATTTTAGCTTCTTATTTATTTGAAGAAGAAAAAAACCGTCAATTTTATACTGAACATACATTAACTAAAATGATGTATCAATTAATATATGAATTAAACTTACCACTTCGTTCTGGTTCTGAATCAGCATTTTCTAATTGTACATTAGAATTTGGTAAGCCATCTGAAGAAATTAAAGATGAATATGTCGTTATAGGTGGCGAAGGTATGGATTATCAATATAGTGAAATACCAAGTGAGTATTTTGATCGAATTAACCTTGCTTTTATTAATGCCATGGCCAAGGGAACTAAAAAAGGTATTCCTTTAACATTCCCATTAATTACCGTTCAAATTGATGATAACTTTAATTATGATAATGAAATATTTATACATTTATTAAAACAAATGTATCAATGGGGTGGTGTCTATTTTGAAAACTTTAGAACACGTCCTTTTACGGATCAATACTACACAAAATTAAATCCGTTTATTAAACCTAAAGATCCTAGTGTATCAAGAAGTTTATGTTGTCGTTTAAATATTGATTTATCTGTATTATCTAGAGCTGGTAATGGTATCTTTGGATCATCAGTTGGTAATGTTGGAGCAATTCAAGTTTTAAACTTAAACATGGACCGCATGCTTATTGAATTTGGGCATGATCCAAATTTATTAAAATTAAAAATGCGTGAATACTTAGAAGTGATGGAAGAAGGTCACATGGCAAAACGTTCATGGGTTCAAGATCATAAAGAACTATATCCAACATTCTTTGCTTTTAATCATGATTTAAGAAATTACTTTAATGTATTTGCTGTTACTGGTATGCATGAAGGTTTAATTAATATTGGTTATAAAGATGGCATGAGCGATAAAGAAGGTAAACTATTTGCGCATGATCTTATGCAATATATGAGTGAAATCATTAATGAGTTTATCGTTAGAGATCACGTAGCTTGTGGTATTGAATATGCACCTGCAGAAAATGCTGGTATTAAACTTGCAAGAAGTGATGTTAAATGGGCTAAAAATCATGGTAAAGAAATTTTCGTACAAGGCCATGATGATGACGTGTTCTTAACATCAGGATGCATGTTGCCATTTAGTGAAGAAGATTTTACATTACAAATTGAAAATGCTGCAGAATTCCAAGGATATGCAACATCAGGTTCAATTCTTCATCATTTCATCGAAGACAAAATTGAACCAGAAATTTTATCTAATTATCTTCAAAACTTATTTAAAAAACCAATTAATTATATAACGCTTACACCGACGATTACAGCGTGCCAAGCATGTGGACAAAAGATTATAGCTAAGGACGCTAAAAACGTCGAAGAATGTCCAATATGTGGGTCTCATGACATTGCAACGTTCTCTAGAGTCATTGGATATGTAAGAATGATTGCAAGACAAAATGTTCAAGTTGATGAAAAAGGGTATTACAAAGGAGATTATAATTTCTGGAGTAAAGCTAGACGTCTTGATTGGGCACAACGTAGACGCTTTGAACATGATGACGCAATAACAGATAAAGAAGAATCAAAATAAAAATGGTATGATGACTAAAAAAGTCATATGAAACGATATGATAAAATCCTTTAAAGTTATTACTTTGAAGGACTTTATTTTTAAAAGGGGTGAAAGCATGATTAAATATTATAAAAAACTTATTTTATCTTTATCAGAAATTCAAGGACATCCTTCATTGCTCATTCATGGGTTAACAGGATGTATGTTCCATTGTTATGAATGCTTTAATTATGATGAGCTTGTTGTTAAAAAGCATGATGAATATTACTTAATTGATGATGTGATTGAATATATCGTTAGACAAAAAGATTTATTTGAATATATTTTATTTAGCGGGGGTGAGTTTATGCTTGCTTCTCTAGAAGACTTAGAAGAAGACTTATCAAAGATTAAAGCTATTTCGGATAAAAAGATTATTGTATACACCACAGGTGTAGAACTTCATAAAATGAAAGTCTTAACTGAAAAAAAATTAATTGATGGTTTTCATATTGATATGAAATTACCTTATCATTTGTTAACACTAGATGATTTAGATTTAATAGAGTTAACCATGGGGATTAAAATCAAAGATTTAACACTGATTGAGAAATTGATTGAATCGCTTCATTTTGTTGTAAAAAACGATCAAGGAATTAGTCAAATTCGAAGTGTGAAATATCCATTTTTAGATGAAAGTGCATTTATTGAGTGCAAATCATTTATCATGAGCCTAAATGATTTGTATAATAAGAACATACCTTACGAGGCGCATACATTTATTTATGCACAAGAGGATAAGAAAGAGGATTGATCTTATGGATAAAAACACGATACCAGAGTGGGTTATTTTAAATAACCAAATTGTCGATGAAACCGGACAAATAAAGGATTTGGGAAAAGATAAGGAAGCTGTTCATTCATATTTTTTAAATGAAATTAACAAGAAAACCCAATTTTTCCATTCTTTAGAAGAAAAACTTCATTATTTAGTTAATAACGAATATTATGAAAAAGATTTCTTAGATAAATATACAATGGAGCAAATTCGTGAAATATATGATTATGCATATAATCAAAAATTTAGATTTCCTACATATATGGGGGCTTTTAAGTTTTATAATGATTACGCGTTAAAATCGCGTGATAAATCAGTATTTTTAGAAAGATATGAAGATCGTTTAGCAGTCAATGCGTTATTTCATGCTGATGGTGATTTTGAAATGGCCAAAAGACTGATTAAAAGTTTAATTGCGCAAGATTTTACGCCAGCAACACCTACACTGCTAAATACAGGTAAAATGAAACGTGGTGAATTTGTATCTTGTTTTTTACTTGAAGCAGGCGATTCATTAAATGATATTTCTAGAATTTCTGAATTTTCGATGCAACTATCTAAAATTGGTGGTGGGGTATCGATCAATTTATCCAATCTTAGAGCAAAAGGTGAAGCAATTAAAGAAATTCCTAATGTTTCTAAAGGTGTTGTCGGTGTTGCTAAACTATTAGATAATAATTTTAGATATGCCGATCAAATGGGACAACGTACTGGTGCAGGTGCGGTTTATCTAAATGTATTTCACGCTGACATTGAAGACTTCTTAAATATTAAAAAATTAAATGCTGATGACGATATTAGAGTAAAAACATTATCAATGGGTGTTGTAATGCCTAATAAGATGATTGAACTTGCTCGTGAAAATAAAGATATGTATGTTTTTTATCCACATACCGTATATAAAGAATATGGACTTAATTTTGCTGATATATCAATTAAAATGGATGAATGGTATGACAAATTAGTGGATAATCCTAAAGTCAGAAAAAGAAAAATTAATCCACGTAAACTTTTAGATGCAATTGCATCACTACAAGGTGAAAGTGGATATCCATATATTATGTTTGCAGACAATGTAAACAAAGTTAATGCAATGAGTAATCCTGTTAAATTCTCAAATTTATGTACAGAAATATTGCAACCAACAATCACTTCATATTATGCAGATTATGATAAGCATGATGAAGAACAAATCGGTATGGATATTTCATGTAATCTAGCATCCGGACACATGGGCAATATGATTAAACATAATACCATTAAAGATACAGTGTTTGCTGCTATGGATATTATGAATTCAGTTTCTAGACAAACCAATATTTCATATGTGCCCGCAGTTGCAAAAGCAAACAGATTAAACAGAAGTGTTGGTTTTGGTATTATGGGCCATCATGGATTTATATCAGAAAACTATATTTCATATGGTAGTGAGGAAAATATTGATTTAATTGATGTGTTCTTTAATATCGTTAATTATTATAGTTTAGTACACTCTATGGAAAATGCAAAAAAGACAAAAGAAATCTTTTTTGAATTTGAAAAATCTAAATATGCAGATGGTTCTTATTTTGATGGTAGAGGTGCCATTTATCCTAAAACTGAAAAAGTTAAAGAAATTTTTGAAGGTATTGAAATTCCATCAGATGAAGATTGGGCAAAACTTAAAAAAGATGTGATGGAACATGGATTATATAATTCACACCGTTTAGCCGTCGCACCTAATGGAAGTATTGCATATGTCATGAGTGCAACTCCATCTTTAACACCAATTAAACAATTAGTAGAGGAAAGAACATATGGAAATTCTAAGACATATTTCCCTATGCCAGCTTTAGATGTAGCAGAATTCATGTATGAAACTGCATATAAAATGGATAACTACAAAGTGATTGATGTGATTGCGACTGCACAAAAGCACGTTGATCAAGGGATTTCATTCGAATTAGCCATTACATCAGATGAAACCACAAGAGATTTACAAAAATACTATTTATATGCACATTATCAAGGTATTAAAACACTATATTATACACGTACTCAAAAACTTAAAGTTGAAGAGTGCGAAGCTTGCGCGGTTTAGGAGGATTTATGTCAAAAGAAGTCAAGAAGAAATCAAATACACCTAAAAAACCTTATTTTGAACCGCCATTAGAATTTAGTGGTGCAAATTGGAATGAAAATGAAGATCCATACACGCAATTCTTTTATGAACAAAATTTAAGTCAATTTTGGAGACCAGAAGACATATCTCTTCAACCCGATTTAAATGTATGGCATATATTGCCAGAAGATGTCAAATTGGCTTATGCACGTAATTTGCTTGTTTTAACGTTTTTAGATACATACCAAGGTGATATCGGTATGCCTGTTGTTTCCCGCTCTTTAGATGAAAAATGGCATCAAAGAAAGGCTGTTATTAATTTTATGGCAGCAATGGAAAACGCTGTACACGCAAAAAGTTATTCAAATATCTTCATGACATACATGTCGACAACGGATATTGATGAATTATTTAATTGGGGTGAACAAAACCAAAATCTTCAAAATATCATGAGTCTTATTGTAGGTGCTTATGAAGTCTTAGATCGATACAATTATTTAAGAAAGTATGATCAAGAACACGTTAATTTCTCAGATGAAGAATTTAAAGAAGCACAATGGAAAGCAATGACTGCGAGTGTCTTTTTAGAAACATGGTTATTTTATAGTGGATTTTATTATCCTCTGTATTTCTATGGACAAGGAAAACTGATGCAAGCAGGAGAAATCATCAACTTAATTTTAAGAGATGAAAGTATACATGGATTATATGTAGGACGTTTAGCTCAAGAGATCTTTAATCAATTTGATGAGCAAAAACAAGAAGAACTTAAAGGTTGGATGTTTAATCTACTACATAAATTATATAAAGAACAATCTGAATTAGTTGAAACAGTTTATGATCCTGTTGAACTGACTCATGATGTTAAAGTGTTTGTAAGATATAATGCAAATAAAGCATTAATGAATTTAGGTTTTGATCCAATTTATCCATTTGAAGAAGTAAATCCTGTTGTTTTAAATGGATTAAATACAGAAACAAAGACAATGGATAACTTCTCAATGAAGGGAAATGGATATCAAAAAATGAAATCAGAAAGTTTAAAAGACCAAGATTTTTACTTTGATACACCTAAAGTAGGAGGAAAAGAATGAGTCAAGTATACATGTTAGCTAAACCAGATTGTCCAAACTGTAAAAAGCTTAAGATGTTTTTAAAATATGCATTAAATGATAAGTATAGTCAAGATATACAAATCGTTGATAAAGAAGAAAGTACAGACTTATATTTAGAAATGGTTAAGAAATATGGCGTGTTATCACTACCAGTTCTTATTTGTGAAGATGATGTTTTAATTAATGTTGAACCATCAAAAGTGACACAATTTCTAGAAAAATACGTTGGTAAAAAATAAATAAATGCCTAATTGTGCATAATCAATTAGGCTTTTTTTTTATATTTTACATATTTTAATATGATAAAATAAAAGAAAAATCAGGGGGTTTTCTATGGACATTAATCAAACAAATAGTGATCTGATTAAATTTTGGGA
>JBAYAP010000061.1:0-8384 GCA_041669715.1 Acholeplasmataceae bacterium | reverse complement strand
TAATACTTAAAATAGATAAAATTATACTTATAATAATAACAATGATATAAATAGAATGCTTTTTTTGAAATTGATAATTATTTTTATAGATTTCAAAGTCTAGAAAAATAACACTTAAAAAAGAAACAATAGGAACCATGATAAAATATATAACTAATGTAATTGCTAAAATCGTATGATTAAATACTCCACTTGTTCCATTTAAACCTAACATAATTGACTCTAAGAAAAGTATGCCGATCGTTGACCATATTAAAAGAGAAAACAATTTATTTACATGCTCTAATCTATAAACTTGAAGTTTCAAACTAAAATATAAAATTAATGCAATGATAATTGAAAGTAAATTATTTTGAATTTCATACATGATATTTATCAACTCTTATCTAACTAATATCGTTTTTCATGCTAATTATAACATAATTAGTGTAAATATATACTATTTTTTTAATCATACTGTTATACTAAAAGTATAAAATATAAGGAGGTTTTCATATGTCATTTATTAAAGCTGTTGATGGTTTGCCCTGGATTGTTAAATTAATTTTAGCGCTTCCTGGTATAGATGTTGTTTATGGGATCTATCGTTTAGTTAAAGGTTTTAGCAAAAACGACATCGTTTTATTAGTTGCGGGTATTATTTGGATTTGTGCTGGATGGGCAATTCTTTGGATTATTGACATCATTACTGTTATACTATACAAAAAAATTACAGTATTTGCATAAAAAAAAGGACAAGCCTCAAGGGTTTGTCCTTTTTACTTAATATTAAAATATTACATAATTGCATCAGCTGCAAAATATATAACAAATGCAACTGCAAGCACATATAATACTGGACTAACTTCTTTACCTCTTTTTTGAACAAGCATCATCAATACATAAACAATAAAACCAAATGCAATACCATGACCAATTTTATATGTTAAAACCATCATAATCATTGTGATGAATGCTGATGCAAATGTTGGAACATCAGTAAAGTCAATTGATTTAATTTGTGTAAACATTAAAATACCTACAAGTACTAAAGCCATTGAAGTTAATGCTGAATAATTAATAAAAATATCAAAAACTGGGAATAGTGCTATAGATAATAAGAATAGAATTGCTACAACAACTGATGATAAACCAGTTTTAGCTCCTGCTTCAATACCAGCACTAGATTCAACAAATGAGGTGACAGTTGAAGTTCCTAATACAGAACCTGCAATAGTACCAAGTGCATCTGAAAGCAATGCTTTTTCAACATCTTCTAATTCACCGTTTTCATTAAGTAATCCAGCAGGTTCTGAAACTGCAATTAATGTACCAGCAGTATCAAAAATATCTAAATATACTAAAGAGAATAATACGAACCATAAATTATCATGAGAAAATACTGTTTTTAAACCTGTAGCAAATCCAAAGAAAGTTTCTTTAAATTCTGATAGACCAGAATAATCAAATGCTCCAAATTTAGGAAGACCTTCTACACTAAATGCATAAGAAATCGTAACACCAACGATTGCAGTAATAACCATTGATAAAATTAAAGCAAATTTAGAAATTCTATGTTTTATTGCAAATAGCACTAAAACAACAACAATTCCAAATAGTGCTAATAACACAGCGGGATCAGTAAAATCACCAAGTGTAACACCAGTTGCAGAATCTGGTACTATAATGCCTGCATTTTGTAAACCAATGAATGCAATAAATAGACCAATACCTGCACCAATAGCTTTTTTAAGACCATAAGGTACTGCATTGATAATCCATGTTCTAATCGGTGTTAAAGAAATAACTAAGAATATAACACCAGAAATGAATACGGCTGCTAATGCTTCTTGCCAAGTATAACCATAGCCCCATTGTGCAATCACAGTATATGCAATAAACGCATTAATACCCATACCAGGTGCAAGTGCAATTGGATAATTTGCAAATAGTCCCATAATAAGTGTTGCTAATGCAGCAGCTAAAGCTGTCGCAACAAATACACCACCAGCTGGAAATGCATTCCCAGTACTAGCATCACCTAATATTGCAGGATTTACACCTAAAATATAGACCATTGCAAGGAATGTAATAACCCCACCAATAATTTCTTGACGAACCGAAGTCCCTCTTTCTTCAATCTTGAAGAATTTTTTTACTTTTTCCACTATGAATCTCCTTTTTGTTTTTTTTGTATTCAATGTCTACGTTTTAAAAAACAAAAAAACCACTAAAAATTGTGGTTTCTACATTATGAAAACAGTAAAAAAGTGTTTCCATATCGTAGTCGTGCGATTTACGGTTACACGGTAGAAACTTGACCTCCACATTAGGTCTATTATACGATAGATTGAATACTCTACAATTATAGCAAAGTTGTTATAACTTGTAAAGTTAATTTTATCTCTTTTTATATTTTAAAAAACTCATTTTAAATTTTTTGTAGTACATTAGCAATTACTACTTTAGGATGTGCAATTACTTCTGTAGTCGTTGTTCTAAATATTTTTTTATCTATAAATCTTTTTTCATCAATTTGAATGTCACAAGCAAGTAAAACAATATCAGCAAAATCAATATCATTATCTGTTAGTGCATTTTCAATACCGATTGCACCTTGAGTCTCAACTTTAATTAAAACATTCATCTTTTTAGCTGTAAGTTCTAATAGTTCAGCTGCCATATAGGTGTGTGCAATGCCCGTTGGACATGCAGTTACTGCGACAATTTTTTTCATATTATTCAACCCTCTTTAATATGTTTATAATATCATCTACATTTCTAGCTTCTAATAACTCATTTCTAAAACTTTCATGTATAAGACTTCTAGATAACATTGCTAAAACTTTCAAATGAAGATTTACACCACTTTCCGGAATACAAATTAAGAAAAACAAATGTGCTTTTTCTCCGTCTAAACTGTCAAACTCGATACCATCATCAGATCGACCAAAAACAACAGAGGGTACTTTTATATGTGCTGTTTTTGCGTGAGGCATTGCTATTTTTAAACCAATCCCCGTTGTTCCTAGTGCTTCTCTATTTAAAACATCTTGCGTTAGTGCCTCTAAATCATCAATATTTCCTTTTTGATTCATAAAATTAGCAAGTTCTTTAATAACTTCGGTTTTTGTTTTTGATTCTAGATTTAATTTTATGTCATGAATATCCATAAAATCTTCAAGTCTCATGCAATAATCTCCTGTATTTTAATTTGTTCTAATATTTGATTAACTTCTTCTAAATTGAAATTCTTGTTTTTTAAATAGGCATATGAGGTCGCATGTCCAAACATATATGCTTTCGTAATATCCTTATTTAATTGATAATCATAGACAAATCCTGCTACAAATGCATCACCTGCACCAACCGCTTGATTTGTCTTAATTTCAGGAAGTATAATTTGATATGCTTTATCATTAGTAACTAAAATAGATCCATTTTTTCCAAGGGATAAAATAATATTTTGTACCCCTTTTTCAATAAGTTGTTTACAATAATCAATATAACTTTCAGGTTCTGAAGTTATACCAAAATAATCATTTATTTCATCTTGATTTGGTTTTATTAATAATGGATGATATTTTAAAACTTGATCATAAAATTCAGCTGGTATATCTATAACAATATCAGCTTTTTTTGCTTTTAAAGAAGATACTAAAGAATCATATAAATAAAGTTCTCCTTTGATACTACTGCCGCTAAAAACTAAAATATCACGATCATTTACATGTTTAAATTTTTGTCGTAACTTAAATAAATCACAACCTGTAACACCTTTAAATTCTGTATTAATTTCTGTTTCTTGTCTAGCGTGTAACTTAACGTTAAATCTAGTGAGTGCTTTTGTTTTAACAATATCAAAATTAGCCATTCCAATTTTTTTTATCAATGGTTTGTAAAAAAATTTATATTTTGAATTTAATAATGTAATACATCTTGAACGACATGCCAACTGATTTAATGATTTTGATACATTAATACCTTTGCCCCCTAAATCAAATTGAAAATTGTCTGCTCTATTAAGCTTTCCCTTTATAATCTGATCTTGATATAAATGATAATCAATAGCTGGGTTTAATGTGCATGTTATAATCATTTACTTGTCTTCTTTCTCTTAGTTGAATTTTATATTTTGATTATACCAAATATTTCCCTTTTTGGTTCTTTATAAATGTATATCTTATGATTTTTAAATGTATTTAGATTATAATATATGTGAAAAGTAAAAAAAGGAGTAAATAATGATGAATTTAAAAAAATATTTAGCTGAAATGTTTGGAACGTTTGTATTAGTTTTTGCTGGTACTGCAGTAGCAACATCTACTGGTAATGCATTATATACCGCATTAGCTTTTGGTCTTGTCGTAATAGCAATGGCTTATAGTATTGGTAGTATTTCAGGTGCACATCTTAATCCTGCTGTTTCCTTTGGATTAGCACTTAATAAACGTATTACCTGGAAAGATTTTGGATTTTATGTATTATTCCAAATCATCGGTGCATTATTAGCAAGCTTGTTATTATCATTGGTCTTAGGATCACGTGCATCTTTAGCAGGAAATCAAGCTCAAACTGCAATAAGTCAAAATCTATGGTTTGCTTTAATTATTGAAATCGTTATAACTGCTGTATTCTTATTTGTAATTTTAAGTGTAACTTCTAAAAAAGAAAATGATCATGTTGCTGGATTTGTTATTGCCTTCACATTAGCAGTAATGATATTAACCTCATTTAATTTATCCAGTGCTGGATTAAATCCTGCAAGATCAATTGCCCCAGCACTTTTAGAAGGTGGTGGCGCTTTAGACCAATTATGGGTATTTATCGTAGGACCACTAGTTGGAGCATTCTTAGGACAATCATTCTTTAAATTTTTAAATAATAAAATTACTATTTAATTGCATAAAAAAAACACTTCAAACAGTGTTTTTTTTTATGCAATCGTTTTATGTTTAAAATTTCCATAAACATTTTTAACTGGTGTAGTAACAACAAACGCATGCGGATCTATTTTTTTAATAATTTCCGAAAGTTGATGTAACTCATAGGATGAAATAATCACATAAACCATCGTTTTTTCATGATGCGAATATGCCCCTTCAACTTTAATAAGTGTAACGCCTCGATATAGATTATTTAATACATCATCAACTAAAGCTTTAGGCTCAAGCGTGATAATGTTTACTGATAAATATTGATATGCTGTATGCATACGATCTGTGATAACGGTTGATACAATAATTCTTATTACTGTATAAGATGTAATAACACCGCCAGAAACTATAATACCGGTTGTTGATTCGGTTCCACCGATAATTAAACCCCCTAAAATTGCAATCGTAACATTCATCGCCATTGAAAAATAACCAACAGATTTTCCTTTTTTAAATGCCAAATATTGCGCAATAATATCTAAACCACCCGTTGATGTTCCAAAGCGTAATGCACCGCCTGTACCAATACCAATAAGTAAGCCCCCAATGATTGCTGATGTTAAAGCATGCTCAGTAGTAGCTAAACCCATATCAACATGTGGAATCAAACTAAACATCACTGATTGAACTAAAACTGACATTAAACTATAGATTGTAAATCGATGAGAAACACCAACCCATCCTAAAATAAGGATTGGAATATTAAAAATAACAACAAATAAACCTAAAAAACTTCCCGGTAATGTATAACCCAATATATTGGTTAATATATCTCTAACCAACTGGCCTATCCCAGGAATACCACCTGTATATAGTGGCACGACCGAAGCTTCAAGAAACCAGGCAACACCTACACCATAAATAATCGTAAATATGATGACACTCACGCCTCTTTGAATTTCCGGCAAAACTCTTGATTTAAACTTATCGGAACGAATCCAATTAAATGCTTTGTCCATTTTGGTCTTTTAAGATCTCCTCTAATTTTATGTTTAAATCATATCTTTCAAATAATACTTCTGCTGTTTCTAAAGTCACTTCATCAATTTTTCCAAATTGACTTAGTGATTCAAAATCATCATTATAAACTTTAATTAACGATAATATTTTTTTAGATGTTTCGGGAATAAATGGTTTTAATAAGATACCAACAAATCGAATTGTTTCTACCAATTGATATAATACATAATCTAATTCTAATTGTTTAGTTTCATCTTTAAATAAAACCCATGGTGCAGCAACATCAATATATTTATTTGCATGTCTTGCTAATTTAACAATTTCTTCTAACGCATTTGCAACTTTTAATTCATCCATTAAATGATCCATCACTGGCAAAACTTCAAGTGCTTTTTCTTTTAAACTAAATTCAAAGGGTTCATCTATTTCTACTTTTTTAATAATACCTTGACGATATTTTTTTGCCATTCCAATGGTTCTATTAACAAGATTACCAATCGTATTTGCTAAATCACTATTATTTCTTTCAATAATTAATTCATAAGTAATATTTCCATCTTGTGCAAATGGAATTTCATGTAGTACATAATATCGAACTGCATCAACACCAAAGTATTTAACTAAATCATCAGTATACATTACATTACCAACTGATTTACTCATTTTACCTTTGTTAACCAATATCCAAGGATGTCCAAATATCTTTTTAGGGAGTTCAACACCTAAAGCCATTAATATAATAGGCCAATAAATTGTATGAAATCTTAAAATATCTTTACCGATTAAATGAACATTAGCAGGCCAATACTTTTTAAATTGTTCTGTTGGTTCTTGGTCAGGATAATATCCTAAACCTGTAATATAATTACTTAATGCATCAACCCAAACATAAATGACATGTTTTGAATCAAAATCAACTGGAATACCCCACTTAAATGATGTTCTGGATACTGATAAATCAGGTAGTGGTTCTTTTAAGAAATTTTGAATCATTTCATTTTTTCTAGATTCTGGAGCAATAAAATCGGGATTATCTTCAATATGCTTTAATAGTTTTTCTTGATATTTTTCTAATTTTAAAAAATAAGTATCTTCAGAAGTCCAAACGAGTTCATCGCCACTTGGTCCCTTACCGTTAACAATATCTTTTTCAAAAATAAAAGCTTCATCAGCTACTGAATACCAACCTTCATATTTTCCTAAATAAATATCGCCTTGATCATATAATTTTTTAAAAATTGCTTGGACAGCTTCTTCATGATATGTATCAGTTGTTCTAATAAAATGATCATAACTTACACCAACCATATTATATATTCTTTTAATTTCAGAAGAGATATGATCAGCATATGCCTTTGGCGAAAGATTGCTATTAGCTGCTTTATTTTCTATTTTTTGACCATGTTCATCTGTGCCTGTTTGAAAATATACATCATCACCTTTAGCGCGTCTATATCTACAGATTGCGTCAGCAAGAATTGCTTCATATACATTCCCAATATGTGGAACTGCTGAACTATATGCAATTGCCGTTGTTAAATAAAATTTGTTTTTCATAAAATCCTCCAGATAAAAATAAAATCATCCTTAAAAATAATCTAAGGACGAATCATCGCGGTACCACCTTAGTTCTAGATAAAATCTAGCACTCTATACTTTAACGCAGCATACGTTTAAATCTACATATCGATTTAAAAACTCGAAAACCATTTTCATACATCAAATGATTCGTTTTCACCAACCACGAATTCTCTTAATCCAATTTCATGTATTACTCTTTTTCTCACAGTCTATTTAAATATCAATTATATTATATATAATAATAACTGTTTTTACAACAACTTTATTTATCAATTTTAAATGCTTTGTATACTTCATTTTTAGGAATATTTCTTAGTGAAGCAACTTTTTTCATTGCTTCTTTTTCATCTAAGCCATCTTTAATACATAAAAGAACATGTTCTTTTAAATCCATATCTTCATATGTTTCTTGATATGTTGAACCTTCAATCACAATAACATATTCACCTTTAGTCATATGCTCTAATGTAACAGCTTGTTCTAGTGTTGTTCTTATCCATGTTTCAAATGTTTTAGTAAGCTCTCTAGCAATAGCTATATTTCTATTTCCTAAAATTTCTAATAACATATTTAATGTTTGAGCAATGCGCATTGGAGATTCATAAATAATAAGTGTTTTATGATCTTTAACATAAGATGATAAATAATTTCTTGCTTCAGCTTTTTTACGCGGTAAAAATCCAATAAAAACATGGGGTTGCATTGACAACCCTGAGCCAACAAGTGCTGCAAGCTCAGCGCTTGCCCCAGGAATAGGTACAACATAGTAGTTAGCCTCTATCACCCTTTGAATTAGTAAATACCCAGGATCGCTTATTCCGGGTGTCCCAGCGTCAGTAATGATTGCAAGCATCTTTCCTTTTGCAAGAAGATTAATGGCTTCAATACTTTTTTCTTCTTTATTAAATTCATGATAACTTGACATTG
>JBAYAP010000060.1:0-8443 GCA_041669715.1 Acholeplasmataceae bacterium | reverse complement strand
GAAAAGTTAGTATTCAAAAATTAGAAGAAAAAGCTAGAGAGTTAGGAATCTCTTTATTCGAGTCTGTTGATTATGTTGATTTAAGACCACAGGCATTAAATGGTCTTAAAGATTTTAAAAAACTTATTGAAGATATTAAAGATGCATTTTTTGCTATGAATGATTTACAAGAAATCATGCCGGTGTTAATGAATCTGACAGGTTATATTGATATGCTAAAAGCAGAAAATTCCGAACAAGCTGACGATCGTATTGATAATTTAAGAGAACTACAATCTGTATTTGTGCGTGGGGATATGTATTATGAAGGTTCGTTTTATGAAAAGTTAAGACAACAGCTTGATCAAATTTCACTCTATAGTGATTTAGATCAACAACAACTTGAAGATACAAGTAGAGTGAAACTTGCAACTTATCATCAAGTGAAAGGTCTAGAGTTTAGAGCTGTCTTTATGGTTGTTTTAGAAGAGGGCATTTTCCCAAATAATAATGCAATGATGAATACGAATGAATTAGAAGAAGAACGGCGAGTTGCATATGTAGGCATGACAAGAGCAAAAGAAAAATTATATATGACATACGCAAATAGACGTATGCAGTATGGTGAGTTAAGAATTGGATATCCTTCAAGATTTATTAAAGAGTCACAACTTATTGAAGATAAGCCTAAACAAACAGCATTTAATTTTCAAACAATTAGCGATGGCCATATATTAAAAACTGGAGACAAAGTTAATCACGATGTTTTTGGTGAAGGTATTGTTGTATCAGTAAATGAAGATGTTGCTAAGATTGCATTTGCCATGCCACATGGCATTAAAAATATTTTAGAAAGTCATCCAGCATTAAAAAAGGTTAGATAAAAATAAATTATTTATTTAGATATTTATAAAGGTTATTGGAACTTTCCAATAACTTTTTTTGTTTTTAAAAATATACTCATGATGATATAACGGTTAATGGTCTAACAAAAATATTAAACATATATTATGATATATAAATATTTTTATCATGTTTGTTTTTAAAAGAAATATAAATATTTTTAAACTATTATTATATAGGTGAATAAAATGTTATTAAATAAGCAGCAGGAAAAAGTTGTTAGAAGTAAAGAACAGCATATATTTTTATTAGCGGGGGCAGGTAGTGGAAAAACTAGAGTGGTCATTGAAAGAATAAAATATCTTTTACAAAACAATATAGCACCAAGCGCTATATTAGCCATTACATTTACACATAAAGCATCTGTCGAAATGCAAGAAAGATTAAATACTAGATCAGTTGCTATTCATACGTTTCATCAGTTTGCATTCCAATACTTAAAAGCATATACGATATATCCATATAAAATTATTGATGAACAAAAATTACCATATAATGAGAAAGAATTATTAGATATATCATTATATAAAAATCATTTTTATCAAATTAAAAAACCTAAAGCATTTGATGCATACCAGTTATATTTAGCAAAACATCGACTTAAAGATTTTGATGATTTACTGATTGACCTATTAAATACATTAAAACAAAAAATAATTAAGATTAATTTTCAGTATATATTTGTTGATGAGTTTCAAGACACAAATGAATTGCAGTATTTGATTTTAAAAGAAATGATTCATCAAAAAACATATGTTCTTGCTGTAGGTGATCCCGATCAAAGTATTTATCAATTTAGAGGAGCAAATTCAAAAATCATTGAAAGGTATATAAAAGACTATCAAGCAAAGGTTGAAGTTTTAGATATGAACTATCGTTCTACGCCAAAGATTATAAATATTTCAAATCAATTTATTCAACAAAATATAAGAAAATTAAAGAAAACACTTATGTCTGTAAATCAAGAAAATTATGAAATAAAAAAACTGATATTTGAATCATTAGAACTTGAAGCTGAATTTATCATACAGACATATAAAACTTTTATTAATCAAGGCAGTATGCCAAATGAGATTGCCGTACTTTATAGAAATCATCAAAGAAGTTATGTATTAAAAAATATGTTAAATCAATATTTTATAGATGATGAAATACATATTCAATTATTGACGATGCATCAAGCTAAAGGATTAGAGTTTGATGTTGTGTTTATTATAGGATTAGAAGAAGGTGAATGCCCATCATATCATACGGATACATACGATACATTAGAAGAAGAAAGAAGACTTATGTATGTTGCTATGACTAGGGCTAAAAAATATTTATATTTAACTTATACGAAAAATACTGGACAATATAAACGAAAATCTAAATTTTTCAAAAATGTAAAATTATAGATTTGTAAGCAAATTTACTAATAAAAAATAACATATAGTATATATTAAAATCATAAAGGAGTTGATTAAATGAAACATATATATAAAGCAACAGCAACCAAATTGCCTGAAGGCTTACAAGTAGATACAAGTTCTAGAAGTTTTAAAATATTATATGATGAACCCAAACCAATGGGTGGTACGGATAAAGGTATTAATCCGGTTGAAGCATTATTAACATCGCTTGGTGCATGTCAAGCAATTGTAGTTGCTGCATTTGCAGATTTCCATCAATTTAAATATGAAGGCTTTCATGTTGAGATTGAAGGAGATTTAGATCCTGATGGATTCTCAGGAAGAAATCCAGATGTTAGAAAAGGGTTTACTGAAATCAGATATAAGATGTATTTTAAGACAAATGAATCTAAAGAAAAAACAGAAGCATTTGCAGATTTTGTTGAAAAGACTTGTCCAGTTACGGATACACTAGTTCATGGTGTTGATATTGTAAGAACTGGTATTGTGATTGAATAAAGGATAGGAATAACAACTAAAGAGTTATAGAAAAAAGAAAAGCTTATATTAAGTTTTTCTTTTTTAAAATACTGTTAAAAAATATATTTTTGCATTGTAATTTTTTTATTGAAAAAAATAACAATAATTGTTTATGAGTATTTTTATAGTTATGTTGCAGAAAACTTTTTATATAGTTGTAAATATTTGCCAGTGTATGCCTATTAAATACGCTATTTAATGGTATAATAAATGTAGGTGATTTTATGGATGTAAAACTTAGAATAAAAGAATTAGTAGACTTAATAAATAAAGCAAATTATGAATATCACACGCTTGATAAGCCAACCATTTCAGATTATGACTATGATCATTATCTAAAAGAACTTGTTGAATTAGAAGAAGAATATCCAGATTTAAAACAAGTAGATTCTCCAACACAAAAAGTTGGTGGACAAATCTTAGAGGGTTTTCATAAGGTTACTCACAAGGTTCCGATGATGAGTTTATCAAATGTATTTAATGAAGAAGAACTTCGTCAGTTTGATGAACGTATTTTTAATATTACATCTGATTACCAATTTGTAACAGAATTAAAAATTGATGGTTTAGCTGTTTCTATTGTTTATGAGAAAGGTATGTTTAAACAAGCAGCAACTCGTGGTAATGGTGTTGTTGGTGAAGATATTACTGAAAATGTTAAAACGATTAAGAGCTTACCTTTAAAATTAAATAAACCAATAGATATCGAAGTACGTGGTGAAATTTATATGCCACATAAAAGTTTTGAAAAAGCAAACATAGAACGTATGTCAAACGACGAAGCATTGTTTGCTAATCCGAGAAATGCAGCTGCAGGTACTATTCGTCAATTGGATACTAAAGTAGTTGCTAAAAGGAACTTAGATATCTTTTTATATACAATCGTTGATGCAGAAAAATATGTATCAAGTCAAGAAGAAGCATTAAAATATTTAGAAGAGTTAGGATTAAAAGTTAATCCTAATTATGAATTATGTAAAGATGTTGATGCTGTGTGGCGTCAAATTAATCAATATGATGTGTATAGAAAATCATTAGGATATGACACGGATGGTGTCGTTATTAAAGTTAACGAATTTTCTCTTCACGACAAAATCGGATATACTGCAAAGTTTCCTAAATGGGCAACTGCTTATAAGTTTGCACCAGAAGTGGCAGAAACTAAACTTTTAGATATTACATTCCAAATTGGAAGAACTGGTAAATTAACTCCGGTTGCTGAATTAGAACCTGTCTTTTTATCAGGGTCAACGATTTCAAGAGCAACTCTTCATAATGAAGATTTTATTACACAAAGAGATATTCGGATTGGTGATTTGGTACGTATCCATAAAGCAGGGGAAATTATTCCGGAAGTTATTGAATATGTAAAAGAAGCAAGAACAAATCAAAAGCCTTTTGAAATTATTGATCATTGTCCAGTATGTCATCATAAGATTGAACGATTAGAAGGCGAAGCTGATTATTTTTGTGTTAATCCCGATTGTCCTGCTAAAAATATTAATGGACTTATTCATTATGCATCACGTGTTGCAATGGATATTGATACACTGGGTGAAAAGGTTGTTGAAACACTTCATGAATTAGGGTTTTTAAATACGATTTCTGATATTTATAGACTTCATGAATCAGCAAATGAATTAGAATTAATTCCAGGTTTTGGAAAAAAGAAAGTTGATAAATTAATATCAGCTATTGAAAAATCTAAACAACAAACATTTGATCGTTTAATTTTTGGATTAGGTATTAAACATGTAGGGGCAAAAGTTGCAAAAATTATTGTTAAATACTATTTGACAATGGATTCATTAAAAGAAGCAACTTTAGAGGATTTAATAAATATTCCAGATATTGGTGAAATGATTGCTCAAAGTATTATTGCATATTTTAAAGATGAACAAAATTTAGAACTTATTGAAGACCTTAAAATGCAAGGCCTTAATATGACGTATATAAAAGAAGAAACGATTGAACATGAATTTACAGGTAAAACATTTGTGTTAACAGGAAAACTTGAAACATTTTCAAGAGATGAAGCAAAAGCGATTATTGAAAAACTTGGTGGAAATACAAGTTCATCAGTAAGTGCAAAAACTGATTATGTATTGGCAGGTAGTGATGCAGGATCAAAACTAAAGAAAGCTAACGAGTTAGGCATCAAGGTGCTTGATGAAGAGACATTTAAGGTAAAAACTGATGGATTATATTAAAGTACGTGGTGCAAGAGAAAACAATTTACAAAATATTGATATTGATATTCCTAAAAATAAATTAGTTGTTATGACAGGTATTTCAGGAAGTGGTAAATCATCACTTGCTTTTGATACACTATATCAAGAAGGACAAAGACGTTACATTGAAAGTCTTTCTTCTTATGCACGTCAATTTTTAGGTAATTTTGAAAAACCGGATGTTGACAGTATTGAAGGGCTAAGTCCTTCAATTAGTATTGATCAAAAAACAACATCAAACAATCCAAGATCAACAGTGGGAACAGTCACTGAAATATATGATTATTTAAGATTGTTATATGCAAGAGTTGGTACACCTTATTGTCCAGGTACAAATGAACCTTTGACTAAACAAACCATTGAAGAAATGGCACTTCGTGTTTTAAGTTTAGAAGAAGGGACTAAAGTTATTATAATGTCCCCAATTGTCGAAAGACAAAAAGGCACACATAAAAAAATTGCTGAACAATATTTAAAAGAAGGATATACTAGAGCATATGTTGATCAACAAATGGTTGAGCTTGATGATTTTCCAGTATTAGATAAAAACCAAAATCATGATTTTTATTTGGTTATTGATCGTTTAGTTATTAAAGAAGGTATACGATCAAGATTATATGATGGTCTAGAATTAGCTGCTAGAATTTCAAAAGGAAGAGCAAAAGTTCTTGTAAATCAAGATCAAATATTATCATTTAATCAAAGTTATGCATGTTCTGATTCTGATTTTTCAATTCCTGATTTAGAGCCTAGATTATTTTCTTTTAATACACCTATTGGTGCATGCCCATACTGTAATGGTTTAGGTATGAAGCTTGAAGTTTCTGAAGCACTTGTTATAAATCCGGATAAACCACTTTTAGAAGGTGGGATTATTCCGTATAAAAATAATTTTGAAGAAAACTTAAGCAGTCAAATGCTTGAACAAGTTTGTCAATTTTATCAAATTGAAATGACAAAAAATATGCGTGATTTAACAAGAGAAGAACTTGATATTATTTTATATGGATCATCTGATAAAATCCACTTTAGATTAAAATCATCTTCTGGAAATGAACATGCAAGTTATGACAAATATGAAGGTATCATTACTAATTTAACAAGACGTTATCGTGAGACTACAAGTGAATGGATACGGGCGTGGATTGAAGGATTTATGACGGAATCTGAATGTCCTGTTTGTCATGGGGCACGTTTAAATGAACAAGCATTAAGTGTTAAAATTGGTAATAAAAATATTGATGAAGTAACAAGACTATCGATTGCTGATGAAATCACATTTTTAGAAAATGTTGAATTGAATATTGAACAAAAACAAATTGCTAAATTAGCACTTCAAGAAATTATTAATCGATTAACATTTTTATATGATGTTGGATTAGGTTATCTTGCGTTGCATAGACAAGCCGGTACATTATCGGGTGGCGAAGCCCAACGTATTCGTTTAGCTACGCAAATAGGTTCTAAACTTACAGGAGTGTTATATGTTTTAGATGAGCCATCTATTGGTCTTCATCAAAAAGATAATGCGCGCTTAATCCAAACACTTAAAAAGATGAGAGATTTAGGTAATACATTAATTGTGGTTGAACATGATCATGAAACAATGTTAGCAAGTGATTACTTAATTGACATTGGACCTAAAGCTGGTAAATTTGGTGGACATGTTGTTGCATTTGGTACACCGCAAGAAGTGATGGATAATCCTAATAGCATTACAGGAAAATATTTAAAAGGTGAATTAACCATACCAGTACCTAAAGAAAGAAGAAAAGGTAATGGTGAAGAAATATTAGTGGTTGGGGCAAAAGCAAATAATTTAAAAGATATTACAGTTGCTTTTCCAATGAGTGAACTCACAGTGGTTACTGGTGTTTCAGGCAGTGGTAAATCAACACTTGTCAATGATATTTTATTAAAAGGTTTACAACAAAAATATTATAAATCAAAAGATAAACCAGGCGCACATACATTTATAGATGATCATAATTTAGTTGACCGTGTTATTGAAATTTCACAATCACCTATCGGTAGAACACCAAGATCAAATCCGGCAACTTATACAGGTGTCTTTGATGACATTAGAGATTTATATGCAACAACGAATGAAGCAAAAGCAAGAGGATATAAAAAAGGTCGATTTTCATTTAATGTTAAAGGCGGACGTTGTGAAGCATGTCGCGGTGATGGATTAAAAAAAATATCAATGCATTTTCTTCCTGATGTTTATGTACCTTGTGAAGTATGTGGTGGGTCAAGATATAACCATGAAACTTTACAAATCAAATATCGCGGTAAACATATTGCTGATGTTTTAGATTTAAGAATTGATGAAGCAATGGAGTTTTTTGAAAATCATCCTAAAATTTATGGTAAATTAAAAACAATCCATGATGTTGGATTAGGCTACATTACATTGGGTCAATCAGCAACAACACTTTCAGGTGGTGAAGCACAAAGAGTTAAGCTTGCCAGTGAACTTTACAGAAAAATAACAGATAAATCTATTTATATCTTAGATGAACCGACAACAGGATTACATACAGATGATGTTAAAAGATTATTAGAAGTACTTCATCGTATTGTTGATGAAGGGGCAACCATGATTGTTATTGAACATAATCTTGATGTCATTAAAAATGCAGATCACGTTATAGACTTAGGTCCTGAAGGTGGCGAAGCTGGAGGTGAAGTGGTTGCTTTTGGTACACCTGAAGAGATTGCAATGGTTAAAGAAAGTTATACAGGACAGTATTTAAAGAAAGTTTTAAAATAGTTAAAATTAAACGATTATGTTATCATAAGGAGGTATGAATATGAACGATAATCCTAATGATCCCAACAAAGATTCTAAAGATGAATTAGAAAGATTAATTAAAGAATTAGAAGCATATTCAAAGAAAAAGCAAACTGGGATAAGCTATGTATTTTTACTCCATAAAAACTATGTTGTACACATTGTTTTATCATTTGTTGTCAATTTATTAATGGCAGCAACTGTAATCGGTTTATCGATTGCGCTGGATTATCCGCTTGTTCAAACTGATTTTCAAGGGTTTTTATTGGCAATTACTATATTGACTTTGATGGAAAATCTTATTAAAATCTTATTATTTAGATATGCGTTAAAACTAGTATTGTATAGTTTAGGTACTTTATCTTGGCTCGTTCAATTTGTCTTACTTTTTGTAATTACATTGATTGTTGGTCAAGGATTTACATTTCTAACTGTATGGGATATATTGATATTCTCGATTTTGTTTACATGTATGAGATTTATATTATCAGTATATATAAGAAGATGGTTTTATCAAAAAGATCATATCTTTATGGGAGGTAAAAAATGAAATTAAAAGTTAAACATTTAGCAGCAGATTTAAATTTAGAAATACTTGCAGG
>JBAYAP010000059.1:0-8468 GCA_041669715.1 Acholeplasmataceae bacterium | reverse complement strand
GGTTTCTGCTTCAGATCTAGAATCTATAGCTTTAGATAGTGCATTCAAAACAGGAATACTAATTGTATAACTATCAATTTCACCTGTTGTTACACAATTCTGCATTAGACCGGCAAGTTTATTGAGTAAAACAGATAATCCGACTTTATTTATCTTAACTTCGCCAATAATATTAGGATCTGTTAGCGTAGATTTAAGTTTATACGACAAGTCGTCAATGACTCTTCTAGTATCGATATAATTAATACCAGACAACGCAGTACCCATTGTATAGGCTGATCCAAGTACCGGACTATTACTTGTAATATAAGTTGGTTTTACAAGAACATTCAATTGAACAGCTTCTAGTGCATTTATCTGAGTTCTTGTAAAACCAACTGTCTGTGTAACACCTTCAATTGGTTTAAGTAATGGACTCTGATCAACTTTAAGTCCAGAAATAACACCAGCAACCGCACACGCAACATCGTTATCAGAATTATGTGCTATACCAACTAATCTTGACGAATTAGCTGTTAAAAGTTCACTAATTGCTGTTGGCATAGTTGTTACATCTTCTCCTTTAGCAAGTTGGAATACACCGATTCTCTCAGTAGCCGCAGATGTAACATGATTCGCAAGTGCATCTGAAATATACTCATTATCTATAGCTTCAGAAATGTTTGCAAGTGCAACTACCTGAATGTCATATCCTTCAATTTTAGCAAGTCCTGCGTTTATAGATGCAAGTGTAACTGTACCGGTTTCGACAGCCCAAACTTTGGCTGCACCATTTTGCAAAGCAAGTTTTACACCAAGTCCAAGATCACTTGTACTAAATGTAGATGTAGCTTCACTAACCGTACCTATTAAAATAGGATCAGTTTCGGCAGTACCCCCATCACCAACTATAGCAACAGTACCATAATCTCTAGTACTTGTTACATATAATCCGGTTGTGGATATAGATATATTAACAAATTCGACTCCCATTATAAATCATCCTTATGATAAGAAATAGTTTCAATATTAATATTATTTAGAATTAAATCAAAATCAAAATTATTTGCAGTAATTGCATCTTCATCGGAAATTGTAGTAGACCATGTAAATGGATATGTTATAACAAAATCAAAATAAAATGCATTAAATGAATCATCAACATATATATCTGATATATCTTTTACACCACGAACATCAATTATATTGATCCCATAACTTTTTAATATATCAAAAATTCTTCCCCTAAAATCTTTAATTAAATATTCAGTAATTTGTGATGCTATATAATATCCAGAATCTCCCCATTTATATTTAACATTAAAAATAGAATTATTTGATGGTCTATTACCAATCCATTGAATAGATGTATGATCAGAACTTAGTTTATAATCAACATTTTTAACATATGCTCCTACACTATCAATATCTATAGAAGGTACTCGTTGTAGTTGATATATGTCTGTTCCGGTTTTATATGTAATTGAATCTTCTGCATTAATTGTGACATCTGTAGAAGCAACCGTATATCTTAATATACATGAATTAACATTTACGAAATTTGTGATTGTGTCTATCGAACTTACACAATCATCTATTGATCTATAGTATTTATTTCCATCATCTATAAATCTTATATTAATAGTTGGTAGAGATAATTTATTAAGTGGAATCGATCCTAATGTTTTTTTAATTGAAAAAGAAAATCCATCTATAGTTAAATTTGATGGTATTTCTGAAAACATTATTCGCTTAATATTTATACTTAACATTATTCATTCCACCTAAATATAAATTCTGATCCATTTGACACAATTCGTCCAGTTAAACTTTCAGAATTTTGTGTAATTTTTGGTAGATCTAAAACACTTAAATTATTCCAAGTATCAACAATTATATTATCTATTTCAGAATTAATCCTAAGTTCACTTGTAGAAAACAAATATCGTCCAGGAATGTGTATATCTTCTCTACCATATTCATTTATTTCAGCTATAAACGCAGGACTTCTGCTGCCGGTATGTCCGACCCGTGCAGTATCGTCAAATACACCAACTTCGATATCTACATGGTCTGATAATTGATTTATTCTAAACTCGATATATGTTATCCATTCACCAGTTTCAAGTAATGGATAGTCTGGACCGAGAATATCATTGCCTCTACGTTTCCTACGTTCAATCGTCTTTTCGTCCAGAGGTGGTTGTAGAGCTTTAGAAGTAACAATTTCTATAATATCATTAGCCCATTTTTCTACTATAAGTTTTGAAGTATTATGTAGGTATAAATATGATGTTGATTGAACAATTTGATCTACATCTTTTTGTAAAAGAGAAAACACATCTTCAATAGAATCTAACATATACCCTCTTATAATACTTTACGAGATATAGTATATTTTATAAAATTACCATGTTCTAACCAATTTTCAATTCCAGAACCATTTTTATCATTAGGTAAAATAACCCACTCAGTACCTTCAGAATCTATAATAACATCATCTTCTGTTAATAATGTTTCAGTACCAGGAACAAAGAATAATTGTTTTCCGACAATAGAATATCCAAGATCTGACAATCTTTTAATATCGGCATCTTCTAGTGGCGTCATTATCCCATATATTGTACTAGTAACAGATGTATTATTATAAGTAATTCCTTCATATAAAAATGTACTTGATGTTGATTTAGTATATGATTTAGACCATGCTAAAATTGTACTTGATAAATCAGCTATCATTAAATCACATCATTAATTAACTCTTCTAAACCGAGTTTTAAATTTACTTACTAATTTATCATATTTTGCGTTCATTTTATTAGCAAAATCATTAATTGCATTAATACTTGTGCCAATCGAAGTAGATGTACCATTTTCAACTGAAATTGGACCGATTTTTACTTTACTATATGGATTAGTAATGGTTATCGAAATTGAATTAGCCGCTAAATTCTCAAAATAAATTGCTGATATTTTATATGCAATTAATTGATTTAATACTTTAGAATCTAATTTATAATTAACAGTATAATAATTTATTTTTAAAATATCTGTATTTTCTACTCCAGATACTTTTACCCAAAAATCATCAAAATCGATTGCTTCTATAATTACAGATTCTTTTGTGGTAAATGCATATAATGGAGTCGCCTGTTTAAAAAACTCTACATCTAATTTTGATACAACTCCACCAACATTATGATCAAAATAAAAGGCTCCAGGTAATTCGTAATAATCATCTTTTATTTTATAAATTTGTCTACCATAATGATAAGTACAAATATCTATTTGAATAAGTCTACGAACATCATCAATTAAAAAATAAATTTCCTGATCTGATAATACTGCTGAAGTAAGTTTACATTCAATTCTAATAATATCAATAACTTTTTGTATTGTTGATTGGACGGGTATTTTATTAGACTCGGTAGTCCCATCATACCAAGCAATTTGGTAATATGATGCGTAATCCCCATCCGAATCCTCATACTCTAATTGATCAGAATCAATAGTATCGATAAGTGTATATTCGCCATCGGAACTATCGGATCTGTAAATTTTAGCAAATTCATACCCGCCATTATTCTCTGGTAATAATATAATGGCAGTCATAATTTATCTCACTTAAATTTTTTAAGATCTTTAATTGAGTTTTTAATAAAACTAATAGTATCAGCATCATTAACTGTAACATCATCAATTACAGTTTCAATTACAGACATTACAGATTGATATTCAGTTGTACCTTCAGATACTGCTTCTGTAATATCACTTGTCTGGAATCCATCTTTTTTAATTTTAGCTTTAAGAATCGGCATAGAAAAATATCCTATTCCACCAGCACTAAAACCTATTATAACAGTATCAGCATAATTTGTAATAAAATTTACTATAAAATCTATTATAAATGACATATTCCACCTAATAAATTAAATTTATAATCCATCCGATAATTATAGAAAGTATTATAAGCGCACCATTTATCATATATCGCCATTTATTAATTTTTTCTATTTCGTCATGTTGTTTATTTAAAACAACTGTAATAGCATCATACTTTCCAGCATTATCTTTACGAATCTCATCTACTTTTTCTGTAAGTGTAGTTAATTTCTCACTAACGACCAAAAGCATTTCACGTTCTGTTGCTGGTTTAACAACATCATTATCATTAAGCGACACGATCTCAACACCCATAAATAAGAATGATGGAAGAGGTGACATATTCCATCATCTAATTACGGGAGACTTCATATTGAAGAATTCCCGCGTATGCCGCTTAAGTTGTGTTAATTACCAGAACTGCATCATCGTTAAGACGCTTTACATCATTTTTCCAAGTGAAATACAAATTCCACCTTCTAAGAGATGGCTTCCATTCAGTGTCAATCATAAGAAGTCTTTTAATTGCCATACCAAGAGCACGTCTGGTATCAAGCATTATAGCCTGATATCCCATAACAGAGCCATCTGATTCGCATTTAAGTAATGGAAGGTTCCAAGATTCGAAAATTTTAAGGCCCATGAAATTCATAAGCTGCCCACTCATTAGAACATTATTAGTACCAGCTTTAGATGCATCAAGGAATGTTGGATTTACCATAAGGTCTCCAATTTGCTTAGGGTGCATAACCAAAACGTCTGGCTGGAATCCATGAGATGGCATAACAACCTGTTTAGCGCGTACAATAACATTAACATCCATAACATCTTTTGTACTAAGATTTGCCTGATTAGTAGACCACTGAAGCTGTTTAATAGCGTCACCATGTTTAACAAGACCAGCATCTTCCATAGCAAGAGTGCCAGCTTTAACAGCAGTCCATTTGCCAGTGACATAAGTGTCACTTTCACCATTTGCCTCAATAAATGTAATTTCCTGATCTGTAGTAGTCGCAACAGAGGCCTGTATAATCTGAAGATCTTCGTACTGCGCATATGCATATGCATATTCAGTCATCAAATTAGTCAGATCATCTGTCATTGTGTCTTCAATGGTTGCAAGTGTAATTGCACCAGACATTGCACGCTCTTGTGGAGTAAGTGTAACTATATCATATGAAATTTCACTGTTTGGAGTAATTTCAGTAAGATCATCAGAAACCGTAATAGGGCCGTACAAATCATAATTAAGTATAGCACGTTTATGCATTTTAACTTCAGTACCAGGTTTATTAAGTAGTTCAGTACTTACTTTACAAAACTGTCTGAAAATACGTGCAGGTTCTGCATCACGCTCAATTGCGGGTGCCCAAACTTCTGGAATAACGTTTGTTAGATCAGAACTAGAAATAATACCATCATTAGATGTAAGAGCTACGTTAGCAGTCTTATTTTTAAGATCATTAAGAGTTTCAGTCATAATAAATTCCTTTATATAAATTAAAAGATATAAAAATAGATAATGTTTAAATAAATTAAATTAAAATAAAATAAAATTAGAATTAGCAAAGAATTCTCTGTTTTTGAAGTGATGCTATAGTAAGTCTAGCAATCTCGGTACGAGAAAGATTTTTAGATTCTTCTGGTGCTGACATTTCAACAGGTGTATCTGCTTCTATAGAAGCAGACTCGTCTCCTTTAAACCCCTTTCTACTTCCAAGATTGGAAAGTCTGTCGAGAGATGCTTTATATGCAGACAACTGAACCATTGACATACCATTAATTGCATCCATATTTGTTTCTGGATCAATTGATTTAATTTCGTTAACAATAGTTTCACGTTCTGTTTTTACCTGCTCTTCTAGCTGTTTCTGAAGTCCTTCAAATTTAGATTTATATTCTGCAGCTTTCAATTCAATTTCTTTAATCTTATTTTCAAGTTCAGTGTTTTTAGTATCAGATGCAGAAAGTTTAATCTCCATATCCTGTAGTCTAGTAATAGCAGAGGATAACTGATCAGATACGGTTGTAACAGTGTCAGTGGCTGCAGACAAAGCCGCCATAACCTCAGTAAGTGGCTGTTCTATTACTATAGAATCTGTACTTATAGTAACATTATTTACAGAGGGTACTGTGGTGGTTGATGTATCTTCGTTTTTAGTTTTGATGATATTTTCATCCACCTCAGTATCTTCTTTCAATTCTACACTTTCTTCAACTGGAGATGTATCAACTTCTATTGATTCTGTAACTTCTTCAGTTTTAACTTTTCTACTTGCCATGATAACGTTTCCTTCATCGGTAACGGCACTAGTTATACCACATATTTTACATGCTGGTGATTCTACCAATGCCACATGTTGTATATTATAAATTTTTTCAACTACTCTAGTAATCGGATTTACTTTCACTGTAGCTGCAATTGAAAATCCTAATTTACGTTTATTAATAACTGCATCAATACTTTTCTTATGATCAAAATAACCATTTATAGAAAATCCATTTTCATTTAATGCTACATTCGTAACCTTACCAATGTGCAAATGATTATGTTCACAAACAAAATCACTATTTTCAAACTCAGAAGCAGCTTCTTGAATAATACGAGTAGGATAAAAAAAAGTACCGCCTACACTATCTGACCAAACACCTTCTTCCAGCGCAGGGCCTGATATGAAAAGCAGGTTTGTATTATTATCATAATTGTAATTTGATATATTAAATCCTAATTGTACATTAATATCATTCATAATTGATCAAAAATAGTTGGAAGAGATTTATATAGTAAATATTAATCAAAATAAGATAAGTATATTTTATAATGTTTTTCAAAATAGATTCTATCTCTTCCTAGAGATAATTAATCATTTTGAAAAATTATCTCTCATAAATAACTATGTCGTGAGTCTGGACTAATAGTATATAAAGCTTTCGGTATAATATAACTATTTTAAAAATGATTCTAATAAATTTGCAGATATATGAGCAGAAATACTACTATACTTATTTTTAGGAAATAATATAGATTGTATTCTCAAAGATCCATCGAATTGTTTTGCAATTCTAAATTGTACACCTGCATCATTTATAATTGTTTTAAAATCAGTCATATCTTTCGAATCTCTAATAGTTGCAATATGAAAATTAACATCATTTGTCATATGCAAAACCATTATTGACCATCACCAGTATCTTCAGCTACTTCTTCTTTTTGTTCTTGCTTTTGCACGCCATTTTGTTCCACCTTTTTAGTTGTATTCGATTCAAGTGTATAATTACCAAATACCTGATTTCTATTAAGTATATCCAATGCTTGTTCCGGAGTAAGTGCATTTGATTGAACCGCATAGCCTACCGTCTTAATAAGATCGCTAGCATCACTTGATAGAGGGCTATTGAACTTAACTGTTACACCATCTGGAAATAGAACATTAAACACTTTACGTTCAAATATTGATGCAAGAATTTGTTGTTTCATTTTAATATGTTCTATCCATTCACCATATCTATCCAGAAAATCATCACCACGCAGATATTCAGTAGCAGCTAACATTTCAATAGGCATATGAAAACAGGCCGCAATTTCACTTAATGTAGGTTCTACAAATTTGAATACATCTATATCATTAGATGTTCCAACATTTTTCATATTAATTCTTTCATCAGTAACATATGTAGTACGGGCTGTGAATTTATCACCTACCGCAGCGGAAATAGATTCCACCTGTTCCTCGCTAGCATCAGTTGCTATAACATGTGATACCGGCAAACTACGAACAAAACTATCTGCAATTGAAGATCTTATATTACCATATTCTGATGCAGACCAAAGCAATGTTTGAATTCCAGGTATTCCTACATAATATCCACTTAATGACCTGTATTTAAACACAACAATTCGTTTAGCATCATTTCCAGACCAGGTTGCAATTTCTTTCCCATTTCGTTTTTGAACAAATCCTGCAGGTTCTCCGTTTTCATCAAATATTATATTTTGCGATGTATCCCGTTGATAGTCCATCTCAGTAGTTGGAAGTAATTCGAATCTATAAGTTTTTAACTTTTTATCATCGAACATTTCTATCATTGGTTGACCGTATAATCCAATATATCTATTAATATCTTGAATTAATATAGCGAAATTATTTGACTTTAACATTAAATCTATTGCTTCTTGATTAGCAGGATTATTAGGTGTAACTGACCATCCATTGCGTATAAGAGCTTCTGATTCTGTATCTAACCCTCTAGCAATATAACTATTAGTAAGATATAAATATTCGGCATTATCAGAGGTAAGAAATTCAGCAGTTCCATTATATTTACGCCCTGGAGTATTTTTCTTAGAACCTCCCAATTTAGCTTCTGTCATTTCCACTATATAGTCTATAAGAGATTCGACAGAAACATTAGAGGAGGGTACTGCAATATGAGGTCCGTTACGATTTGTTGAAAGGTACTGTGATGGTGGGGATTCTGCTGAATTTAGTTGCGACTGATTTTTACGATATCTTTTAGATCTTGTCATGTTACCTCTTAATAATGTAAAACTTTTGCAAATTTATTTGGATGATATTCTGAATCTTTTGGTGGTTTTAAAATGCCTT
>JBAYAP010000058.1:0-8480 GCA_041669715.1 Acholeplasmataceae bacterium | reverse complement strand
ATTCTTTTCTAAAAATGGTATTAAAATTCATTTTTCAGATTTTAAAGTTGAAACTGAAATTGTCTCAGAAATATTATCAAAAGCAGTACCTGCATCTTTAGGTCAAGCATTTACCGCAATAGGATTTATTATTATGAATTCGATGATTGTAGGTTATGGTGAACAAACAGTTGCCGCATTTAGTGTTGGTAATCGTTTAAACAGCCTTATTTTGCAGCCAGCAATGGCAATTGGTGCAGTTTTAGCTGCCTATATTGGTCAAAATATTGGTAATAATAAACCAGAAAGAGCCCGTGCTGCCTTTAAAAAATCAATGGTGTTATCCTTTGGTATTATGGCAGTTGGTGCATTTATCTTTATGTTTATAAGAAAGCCGATGATTGCTGTCTTTTTAGATGATGATCCGGTTGCATCTGCACAGGCTTATGAATATATGTTTTATCTTTTATTAGGTTTACCGCTTATGGGTATTTTTCAATCATTTCTGGGATTATTTACAGGAACTGGAAGTACAAAATTTACATTTATTCTTACTGTTACCCGGCTATGGATTTTAAGAATTCCGATGATAATATTATTTACAAATTACACAAATTTAAGTTATTTAGGGTTATGGATTGCTATGTTTATAAGTAATTTCTTAATTATGATTCCAGGTTTTATTCTTTATAAACATATTGATTTTAAACCAATTATGCGAATTAAAAAAAGATCTCAAGATGAATTACCAATGCATATATAAAAGGTGATAAAAATGGAAAAAACATTAAAAGAAATAAAGATATATCAAGGTGATTTTATTGATATATATGAAGATGAAGTTCTTGTTTTAAAAAATCAATATCAAGCAAAAAGAATTTATGTAAAGCATCCAGGAGGTGCTTGCATCATCGCTTTAACAAGCGATCATAGAATATGTTTAGTTAAGCAATATCGTTATCCGATTAGATTGGAATCAATTGAGATTCCAGCAGGTAAAAAAGACGATAAAAGCGAAGATGGCTTGTTATGTGCTAAAAGGGAATTAGAAGAAGAAACCGGATATGTCTCAGATGATATAAAATTGTTATATCGCATGTATCCATGCATTGGCTATAGTGATGAAATTTTAGATGTTTATCTTGCTAAAAATATATATAAAGTAAAAAATCCAAAAAAAATGGATATCGATGAATTCATTGATGTTATATTTTATACAAAACAAGAGGCTAGATTTTTACTTGAACATGAAAAAATATTAGATGCAAAAACAATTATTGCAATTCAATATTTTTTATCACTTGAAGACTAGAAAATATAAATGAAAAAAACAGGTTTTTTTAAAAGTCCAATTGGATATATTAAATATGTTTATCAAGACATGAAAATTTATCAAATGTCATTGATTTTTGATGATGAAATCAGTGATGTATTTGATGTAAAAATTAATGCAAGTTTAACTGAATATTTTGAAGGTAAATTAAGAAAATTTCCTTTTGATTATGAGGTGTCAAATAAAACGATTTTTCAACAAAAAGTCTATCAAGCATTATTAACAATTCCTTATGGAAAAACCAAAAGTTATAGTGACATAGCTTTAGAAATTGGTCATCAAAATGCGGTAAGAGCTGTTGGACAAGCATGCAAAAGTAATCCGATTGCCATTATGATTCCTTGTCATAGAGTGATTGGTAAAAACAAACAATTAACAGGTTATCAGGGAAAAGATTATATCTTCTTAAAAGAAAAATTAATAAATTTAGAAAAAAAATTTCTATCATAAAAAACCCTATATAATAAATTATATAGTTTTTTTTTGTAAAAATTTCAATATTTTAATACGGAGTTAAGGTATGTTTTTTTAAATATTTTGTTATATAATATACTTGAATTATTGTAAACAAGTGATTAGAAGGTAAAATTTATGAGAAAGCATACATGGAAATTTGTTGTTACACTAGTTATTGCATATATGCTCTTAATGGGTGTTATATTTTTCGCATATATTCAAATCTCAAATAATTACATCCTAAAACAAGCGGAAACTGAGCTTGTCGTTTCAACAGAAGATACGGCTTCTCTTTTTGCTTTGCAAGTTAATTATGACTACCATAGATTTGTTGATTTAATCAATACATCTGCTGATCCAATTTTAGATATAGATCCCATGGCATTTGAAGCCCTTGATCAATCACTTATTGGGGTTGGATTAATCAGTGGTAGAAATGTAACAATTAATGACACTCTATATACTTATTCAAGTTTATTTTTAACGACTGATTTTAATCAACAATTTGCAATGTATGATTTTAATTTGGCATTCTCCACTGAAGATTTTGGTGGGACTTATATTGTTTTTAATGTAAATGAATATCTAGGATTTTTTGATGCAAGTATATATTTAAGCAACTTTTTTGAATCAAATGATTTAATTAATGATTATTTTGTGATTTCAAATGATAATCGAATCTTTTATACAAACGATACAACAAATGATTATGATTATTTTAATGATTATTTTAGAAATGCTGGATATCGTCAAAGCTATATTAATACATTTTCAGAATCAATTTATAGTTTACAATCAGGTATTATTGAATCAACTGCTTTTACAGGTGATGATTATATTTCTTTTGCACCTATTCATATTCAACAAACAACAGAAAGTGTTATGTGTTTTATTTTCATTTATGAAACAGAGACTGTAAGATTATCACTTACTTATTTAACAGGTATATTATGGGCTATGTTTTTTATAGTTTTAGTAATTTATTCATTAGCAACAGTTGTGATTTATAAAATATTATCTAAACGTATTGAAGATGTATATAATGCTCGGATGAAATTATATTATAGTAAACCATATATTATTAAAATTAAAAAAGATGGATTTATTAAATCTTATAATAAGTCGTTTTCAAATTTTTTAGGTAATCAAGATGTATATGATAACTTAAGTGACTTTCGAATTAAAGAAGAAGATGTATCAAATAACATTAAGGAAAGCATTGAAAGACAAGTGCCATTTACAGCATTGTTTACAAAAGAAGGCGAAATGCAGTATATAAGATTCATTCCTACTAAAACTTCTGGTGGCTATTTGTTGATTGGTGATGATGTAACTGAAAGTGAAGGAAAATTTGATGAATACAAAACTTTAGCACTTATAAATCCAATAACACAATTGCCAAATAGAAATTCATTAATGCAAGTGCTCGAAGCTATATTTAAAGATGAAGAACGTTCTAATAAGAATAATGCACTTGTTGCATTTGAAGTAGAATCCTTTAATAAAATAAGTATGTTGCTTGGTAAGAACAGTGAACAACATTTTCTAAGATTGGTCTCTGATTATGCAATTCAATCACTTGAGGGTTATCCAGCAATGTTATTTCACTTGGAAAATAATAGTTTTGTTGTCTTATTTGAAAATCTTGAAAATTATCAATGGGTTACACGTTGGGTTAATAAAATTGATGAACTTTATGAAAAGCCCGTTACTATTGATCGAAACTTTTTAAATGTTAATTTGCAATATGGTATATTTTATATTCAAAAAGATAAATACGAAATATTAAATGCGCATGTAAGTTATGATAATTTAATGCTTGCTTTGGATCATGCGAAGAGTAATGTTTCTAAAAATTATTTTGTCTATGATGTTTCATTAAGTATTGTTGCTTCAAGAGCAAGTCGCATGGAAACAGATTTAGCAAAAGCAATTAGTGATCAAGAATTTAAAATGGTTTTTCAACCACAATATCATAATACTTTAGAAAAAATTATTGGTTTTGAAGCACTTATACGTTGGAATAATCCAAGATATGCTAATGAATCACCACTTAAATTTATAAGAATGGCAGAACAAAATTCAATGATTATTGATATTGGTAGAATTGCCCTTCATGAAACTTTCTTGGCTGCTAAAGAATTAGAAATATATGGTGTTCAAGTTTCACTTAATATTTCTCCAGTTCAAATGTTACAAGCTGGATTTGTTAGTGAATTAATTAATGTATTTGAACAATATGAACTTAAAAAAGGAACGATTAGCTTAGAAATCACTGAAACATTTTTAATTGATTCATTTGAATTGATTATAGCAAAATTGAAATTATTAAGAAATTATGGTTTTAATATACATCTTGATGATTTTGGTACAGGGTATTCTTCATTACAATATTTAAAAGATTTACCAATTAATGCACTTAAGATTGATAAAACATTTATTGATAATATTGTTGAAGACCCACATTCAAGAGCAATTGTTCATATGATATCAAATTTAGCAAAAGATATTAATTTAGAAGTTATTGCTGAAGGTGTTGAATCTCCTAAACAAAATGAAATTATTTATAAAGGTGGATGTGACATTATTCAAGGTTATATGATTTCACAACCAGTTTCAAAAGATCAAGCAATTCAATTAATTAGAACCTATAATATCGATAAAACAAAAACAGTTCAAGTCAATAAACCTATGAAGGAGGGACGAAGAAAATGATTCATATTATTGCAATGGGTGATACATCAACTATCATACTCACATTTTTAATTGTTATTTTAATTGTTGTCTTAATATATTTACTTGCAATGTCATATTTTAAAGAAAGAAAAAGAAAAACAGATGAAAAGGCGTTAACAATTGAAGGTATTTTAACTAAAAATGAAATGGACTCACTAATATCTACATATTTAACAAGATCAGCTAAAGATGTACAGTTTGGATTAATTTATATTGATTTAGATAAATTTACTGATTTTATTAATGCATTTGGTAAAGATGAAAGTGAACAAATAATTGCAAAAATTGCCAAAAATATCGAACGTGTGTTACCGCATGGTGTAAAAATAGCAAGAGTACAAAATGATGAATTTTTAATTTTCTTTACGCAAGATTATGATCGAAGTGAAATTGTTACACAAGCACATCGAATTAAGCAAGCATTACAAAAACCTATTCGTCTTTATGGTGATACTGATATTAAATCAACTGCTTCAATTGCAGTAGCATTCTATCCTGCACATGGGCACAATTTAAAAGATTTAATTAATTCGTTATTATTAGCAACTTATATTATAAAACGTACTGGTGGTAATAATATTCGTATTTATTCCGAAGAAATGACTGAACAAGGTGGCGAATATGTAGAATATTATTATCAAATTAAGCATGCGATATCGCATAAAGAATTCCAATTATATTATCATCCGATGATTAATGTAAAAACTAAAACATTATTTGGTGTAGAATCATTAATTCGTTGGAATCACCCAGAGCATGGACTTTTATCACCTTTTAAATTTTTAGGAATTATGGAACAATCAGGTGATATTCATTGGATTACATTATGGGGCTTAGAAACAATTATTAAAACACAACAAGAAATATCGCAATATTTTCCAAAAGAAAAAATTAAGTTTTCAATGAATATTGGACCTAAACAGCTCATGAGTGAAACAATCACGATGGATATGCAAAAGATTTTAAAAAAATATAAAGCGCAAGCAACAAATTTTATATTAGAAATAATTGAGTTTGCAGTATTTGAAAAACAAGAAACAATATTGAAAAATTTAAAAACGCTAAAACAAATGGGATTTCAAATTGCCATCGATGGATTTGGCTTAGATTATCAAACGTTATCAAAAGTAACTGATCTTAAAGTAGATATCATTAAATTAGATAATGAGTTTTTAAAAGAAGATGAAGATTACATGAAATCTAAATTTGCGAAACTTCTTGTTGATTTTGCAAATGAAAATGATACACTTATTATTTGTGAAATGATAGAAAACAAAGAAATGTTAGATAAAGCAATTCAATATGGTATCGATATTCATCAAGGTTATTATTTTACAAAACCATTATCAGCAGAATCATTAAGGGGTTATATTGGTACTGAAGCATGGGATAATGTTTTATAAAAATGAGAAAAGTGATTTTAACTGTTGACAAACGACTTTAAATAGCATAAAATAATTGTACAAATGTAAAAACGGCAAACTATGAGGAATCATAGGACGCAAAGCTATAGGGCCTAAAAAGGTAGCCAGTTGTCATTTAAATTGACACTGGCTTTTTATTTACTTAAAAATTGAATCGCAAAAATTTAAAATGTTAAAGGCAAACTATGAGGAATCATAGGACGCAAAGCTATAGGGCCTATAAAGGTAGCCAGTTATCATTGATTTATTTGATGATAGCTGGTTTTTATTTTTGAAGGAGTGATTCGTTTATGAGATTATCTACAGTCATGCAGGCAAACTTAATCGTTAAAAAAAGACGTTTTTACACCTTAGGATTATTAATCACATTAATTTTAAGTATAATTTTTGGAATTGTAACATTTTATGGACAAAATACCGGAAACTTCGTTATGAGTGTTGATTATGATGCTTACAATCGTGGCATCACGTTATCAGAATCTAAAACTTTTGAAGAAACAAGTTCAAGATTGATGACAGAACCTATTGATGGCGCCCAAGATATTACGTATAATTGGTTACAAGTAAGTCAAGTTGAAGCTACTGATGGAAATTATATTGATCCTGATATTGATTACATGGCATATACATTTTATTTACAAAATAGTGGACTTGAAACAGTCAATGTTACTTATAGTATAAGAATTACTGAAGTTACTAAAGATTTAGACTCAGCAATTAGAGTGATGATTATTGAAGATGGAGTTCAAACCATTTATCAAAAAATGGATGAAGCTGATGAATTTGGTGTGATGCCAGAATATCAAGTTGTACTACCTGATTCATTATATTTTTTAGATGATTATACAGTTACAAGAAATATAATCAATCGTTTCACACCACAGTCAATTAAGAAATTCTCAATTATTATGTGGATTGAAGGCGAAGACCCTGATACAACAGATGAGATTGCTGGTGGCAGCATAAAAATGCAAATGAGTTTCTCAATTGATGAGTAGGTTAAAGACTATGGGTATCATAAAGAAATTTTATATTTCAATTTTGACAGTTATTTTGTTAGTATTGACATTTGGAACTGTGACATTTGCTTGGATTAGTTTATCAACAGTCAATAATATAGAAGGTTTATCATTATCAGCAACATCAGGCGAAGAATTACAAATTTCTTTAGATGGTGTTGAATTTACAAACAATCTTACAAATGAGCAATTAGAATCGCTATTTAGTAATATTACATTAAATGAAATCACAAGTATTGATGGTAAAATATTTAGTGCAGGTGGCTCTCGAAAAAGTAATGATATTAATGATGAAAGAGATTATTTACAATTTGACATTTGGTTTAGAACAACTGAAGATGTACATCAAGTCTATGTGATCAATAATCAAAGTGATGAAGTTGCATTTGACACATCAAGCACAGGAACTTATATTGTATCTAGAGGTGTTAACTGGAGATCTGATCGAACATTTACTTATGGATCAAACGGTGAAATTGTTGAAGTTGGCGATGAGGCTATATATTATGCAAGTGATGCAGTTAGATTATCATTTGTTGAATTACAAGACGATTTAAACGTATTAGATCAACGAGAAGAAGATGATTTAATCAGTTGGATATTTGATCCCTCAGGGGATGCTGAACGCGGTTATGGGACAAGTTATGGAGCATATAGTTATTTCACAGAAAAAACGAGAAACTATATACTATTGCCAACTACAGTTCAACCGGTTAAATATGATTTAACAATACCTGATCCTAGAAATCCATATCAGGCATTAGATAATGAATCAATGGTTGCAGTTTTACAAGATACAGGCTTAGTTACAGAAGATGAATTACCAATCTATCAAGGTAAAATAAGAATTACTTTATGGGTTGAAGGATGGGATGCAGATGCATTTGATGCCATCGATGGTGATAGATTAAAGATTCAACTACAGTTTAAATTATTAAATCCTGTAGAAGCATAACCTAAGGGTTAACTTAACGAAAGTTAATTAATATAAAAAATAAAAAAATTTTAAGGAGACTAGAAAAAAATGAGTAAAATTTCAAGAAAATTAGTATTATCAATTATTGCGGTTGTCTTAACAGTGTTCGCACTAGGTAGCACAACATTTGCATTGTTTACATTAACAAATACTTCAACAGTTCAAGCTTTCGAAGCACAAATCGTTGCTGATAGCGGGATTGAAGTTGCATTAGGTAACTTTACTACAGTTGCTGGTGCATCAGATGAAGCTAACTGGGTTACAACATTAACAACAGAAACAGTTGAAGCGTATTTAGTTGCTGAATATGGAAATACCCAAATATTAAATCATGTAACTACAGCTGATGGTATTAACTTCTTTACATTAGGTTCTTCAGCAATGATAGGAACTGATGGAGGTTATATTGAATTACCTTTAAACTTTAGATCTGATACTGCAAACCAAATTAATTGGACAACAGTAACATTAAGTTCAACAACATATTCATGGACAGTAGATAAAGATTTTACTGATGTATTTGATACTCCAAGAACTGCTGGTGATATTATTTCTGT
>JBAYAP010000057.1:0-8508 GCA_041669715.1 Acholeplasmataceae bacterium | reverse complement strand
TATTTTTGAAGACTTAGGATAGGAGGGTTAAAAAATGAAAAAAAAACTATATTATGGATGTCTAATTATGTCAATATTATCTTTTATAGGATTATTAATTATGTCAATTAATGCTATGAATGATCCTTTGGCAATTGATATTGTCTCAGGTGTGATAGTACAAATTGCAATTGCTGCAATATTTATCGCATCATTTATTGGATTTATATTGACATTAGAAGATTAGTAAATAATTTGTATATATATACAATATAATACAAAATTCAAAGATGCAAATCATTACGTTTGCATCTTTTTGTTTGCATTTGTTATGTACCTAGTATCTCAAGCAGCTGCGCTTTACTCTTGTGAGAATAACCTTTGATTTTATGATCCTTGCAATATGTCTGCAGTTATTTAACTGTTAGGTTTTTTAGTGCTGATTTGTCATCATCAGATTGCTAATGTGTCTTTAGGAATATTGTATTTTCTAGATAATTCTAAAAAATTTATTTTGCCTCAATCTTTTCTTTTAATACTTGAAGTTTGAATTCCATACCGTATTTGATAAACTTTTGTCCTTTACTAGCCATAAAAAACACTTCCGTACTCATATTCTAATACGAAAGTGTTATTTATGATTAAATTGTTTTGCTGGGCGCTAAAACTTAATAATGATATAAACCCTTTTTTTAAAGATTCTACTAAACGGGGTTCACTCTAAAATGTCGTCTTTAGCTTTATAAATTAAAAAACTTTTGTAAGTATTTTGCAAGACCTGCTTCATCATTGGTAACTTCAGTTACTTGGTAAGCGGCTTCTTTAAGTGGGTCTACTCCATTTTTCATTGCGACTCCAAAGGTCATTTCTTTAATCATTTCCAAATCATTTATACCATCACCAAAAGCCATTGTATTTTTAGGATCAATTTTAAAATAGCTAATTAAATCTCTAAGTGCTGATGCTTTAGAAGTATGTTTTAAGTAAACTTCATACATGATATTACCATTTAAGTCTTTACCCCAACGTCTAAAAGATAATGTATCAGGGTATTGGAACTCAATCCAAGATTCAAATTTATCAGCAAAGTTTTTATTAATTAAGTAAATCATACCTGTTGGATTAACATTTAAATCCGTAAATTCAGCTTCAATTAATCTACCACTATTTAATCCAGCAAAATAACTTTCTAATTCTTTACTGTATTTATAAGCATAGACTGTATCATCGATACTAAAGAAAGCAGATTCAATATATGATTTTGAATATTCAAATAGAGTTTTCATGACTTCAATTGGAATAAGTGTGCGTTGTCTAGCAAACTCAATATGATTTGGATAATCAATAGAAGCACCATTATCAGTAATAATTGGACGATCAATACCAATTTCATTATAAATATGTATACAACCACCTAAAGGACGTCCGGTTGCAATCACAACAATATGTCCCAATTGATGAACTTTACGAAGTGTTTCAATAGTTTCTGGAAGGAGTTTTCCTTGTTCATTGAGTAGTGTACCATCAATGTCACAAGCAATTAAATATTTTTTCATTTCTTCACCTCAGGATTATTATCTCATAAAAAAAGTACTTTTCATAGTCATATTATGCAAAGATTGTGTATAATATTTAAATTAAGTTTACATTTAATCAAGATTACATACTTTATGTTATATCATTAGCATGATATAATAATACATAGGAGTTGATGTCATGTATATACTCATTAATATAGGACCATTTACATTAGATATAACGATGCTAATCAGTTTTTTATTAGGAATAAGTTTTGGCTTTGTTTTACTTTTTTTGCTTTATATTTATGCAGTGATTAAAGGTATTAATAAAAATTCAAAATTTAGAAAAGCCGATGAAACTGATATTGATGAAGCAGAAATCAAATGGTTAATTCAAGATGCACAAAATCAATTTAAAAATAAAGAGTTAAGATTACAAAGTGGTATATACACTTATCTTTTGTCAATTCTTAAGGAATTGTCAATAGATATTTCTAAAAAGTTTTATCCACAATCAAAATATCCTTATTTAGAATTAACAATTGATGAATCATTAAAATTAAGTCACTATATTACAGATCGTATAGATGAATTGTTAAAAGGTAAAATTTTATCAATGACTAGAGGCATCACATATACAAAAATAATAGAAATGACAGAATTAAAAACTAAAGTTGATCAATCTGTTATTGGTAAAGCAGCAAAACAATACTCAACATTTTCAAAAGTAGCATTTGCAACTTTAAATGCAGTTAATCCAGCTTACTGGGTTAGAAAACTTACAAAAGATACAATGATGAATATTGTTATGATTCGGATTGGATTAGCCATTATAGCTATTACTGGTGAAGAAACATATAAAATTTATAGTAAAAAAGTATTTGATGTTGAAAAGACAATTGATACAGGTGTTGATGATTTGTATCATATGATTAAAGAAGATGTTCAAAAGGAGGGTGAAAATTCTTGAGAAAAAGAAAACAAGTAGAAGCTTTAACATTAACAAAGCAAGTTTTTGCTATTTATCAATTTCCTAAGTATGCAGGTATTAGAGGTAAAAATAAATATGAAACTTCTCATTTTGTTTCGCCTATTTTTGGAACTAAAGTAAAAGATATTGTTACTGTACCTTTTCAAGTTAAAACACTTGGAGATACAACAAAACGTTTTGATGCCTTTAGAACAAAAGTTAAATTATCTGATAATGAAGCCGTAAAAAAATATGGAACTAAATATTATGAATTTACAAATATTGTAACTGATCGTACAAGAGAAGAATATTTTGGAACATCCACATATGAAACATCACCACAAATTGGAAAAAAAGAAGAAACTAAAAAACCTTTTATTAAACCCATAAGTAAAACATTTGTTCAAAAAGAAACAGCAAAAGAGGTTCATGTCTTACCTTCATTTGAACCAAAAACTAAAGTTGTTGAAATGAAACCAGAAATGTATGAAGAAACACTAGAAGATGAACCGGAAATTAAAGTTAATAAAGAACCTATTTTTGAAACTTTTAAAAGACCTGATTCATTTGAACATACAACAAAAGAAGTATTTTCATCAGATTTTGAAACAAAACAAAAGACTGATGAACACCATTTATTAGAACCAAGAAGTTTAGAACCAGATAGAAAAAATTATATATATCCTGATATATCTTTATTTTCTAAAAAAGACCGAGATTTAAATGAGCAACCACAATGGTTATTAGATCAAATTGATGTTATTAACGCAACACTTCAAGAGTTTGGTATTGAAGGTCAAGTTAACTCAAGTAAAAAAGGACCTACAGTTACGAGATATGAAATTGCATTAGAACCAGGGGTAAATGTAAAACGTATTTCAAATATTTCTGATAATTTAATGATGAATCTAGCTTCTAAATCTATGCGTATTGAAGCACCAATTCCAGGTAAACCATATGTGGGACTTGAAGTGCCCAATGTTACACCAGAAATAGTTGCTTTTGGTAATGTTATTTCAAATCCTAAATTTTTAAATGATGTGGAACATCCTTTAAAAGTTGCTTTAGGTGTTGATATTGATGGTGAAGATATTTTTGTTGATATTCAATCAATGCCTCATGGATTGATTGCAGGCGCGACAAATAGTGGAAAAAGTGTATGTGTTAATACTATCTTAGTTAGTTTATTATTAAAAAACTCACCAGATGATTTAAAATTAATTTTAATTGACCCAAAAATGGTTGAATTAATAGCATATAATGATTTACCACATTTAGTTACACCAGTTATTACAGATGCTAAAATGGCTGCACAAGCTTTAAATTGGGCAGTGACAGAAATGGATAAACGTTATCAACGATTTGCATCAAGTAGAAGTCGTGATATAAAATCATATAATTTAAATGTTAAGCGTGGATTAGTCGATAGCAAAAAAATGCCTTATATTGTTATTGTTATTGATGAGTTGGCAGATTTAATTATGGTTGCACCACATGAAGTTGAAAATGCAATTCAACGTATTACACAAAAAGCAAGAGCTGCGGGTATTCATTTACTTGTTGCAACACAAAGACCAACAACTGATGTTGTTAAAGGTACAATCAAATCAAATATTCCTGCAAGAATTGCGTTTAAAGTGGCTTCATTTGTCGATTCTACAACCATTTTAGATGGCGCAGGCGCTGAAACTTTATTAGGTAAAGGGGACATGTTACTTAAAAAAGATGATCGTGCACATCGTCTTCAAGGTGCATATATTCCTGATGATGAAATTTATGCAATTACCGATTTTATTAGAGCACATACAAAACCTGATTATATTTTCCAACATGAAGAATTAAGACAACAAGTAGAAATGAATGAAATTGCATCTGATGATTTATTTGATGATGTTGCATATTTTGTTGTTGAAAATCAAAATGCATCAATTAATAGTATTCAAAAACAATTTGAGATTGGATTTAATAGAGCTCAAAAAATTGTAGAAATGCTTGAATATTATCAAATTGTATCACAAGGACAAGGCACAAAAGCAAGAGAAGTTTTACTCACATTGTCTGAATTAGATGATTTGTTAGGAAATAAACAATAAAAGAAGGATGATCTCAATGAAAAAACACCATTTGTATATATATTTAAGTTTGAGCATTGTCATGTTTATTGGTGCTATTATTTTATATATATTTGATCAAAGTTCTTTTTATTATGGATGGCCATTCTATGTTTTTGGATTGGCAAGTCTTATAGCTTTTGCTTCATTAATATATGGCATCATATATATAAGAAAGCACCAATCATTAAGTGATACTATGTCATCAACGATTGAATGGATGCGTTTTATGAGTATGTCATTAATGATTATTTTAATGATATTTATGTTTTTTATTTCATCGGCAACTGTTTATAAGAGTTCAATGAATCCTACCCTTTCTAATGGTGATGTTGTCTTGGTCTATCATTATACATACACACCGAAAAGAAACGATGTAGTCATTGCTAATGTAAATACAGAAACATATCCTAATCATCAAGGGGCTCAAGATTTTTATGTAAAACGTATTTATGGTGTGCCAGGCGATATTGTTACTTTTCAATATGTAAATGCAACAACGTATAAAATACTTATTAATGGTAATGTTGTTACAAATCAGTATGATGAAATTTATTATGCACATATAAATTCAGATATAAATTATATGACTTTTTCTAGTTATAGTGAAAAAGCAATCATCGAAGCGTCATTAGATGATGATAATCAATTAAAAGAAGGTAGATATTTACTTTTTGGTGATAATCAAGATGACTCAATTGATAGTAGAGATTTAGGTGCATTTTATCAAGAAGATATTGTTGGTAAAGTTTTATATAAAATTTCACCATTTGGAGGTATTTCGTGAATCAACAAACAGATAAACAAATACAATGGTATCCAGGACATATGTTTAAGTCTCTAAGAGAAATTAGAGAAAAAATAAGTTTAATGGATATGGTTATGATTTTATTGGATGCTAGACTACCTGTTTCTTCAATGAATCCAGAGATACTTAAAATTGTAAAACATAAACCGGTTTTAATTCTATTAAATAAAATGGACTTAGCAGATCCTCGAATATTAAGTCAATATGTTATATATTTTCAAGAACAAGGTTACGCAACTTTAGCGATTGATGCAAATAAAAAGAAAAACATTAATAAAATATATTCAACATCAGTTCAACTCTTAGAACAAAAATTTATGAAACAAGCAAATAAAGGATTAAAACAAAGAGCCATTAGAACGATGATTTTGGGTATTCCAAATGTAGGAAAATCTACATTAATTAATGCATTAGCACAAAAGAAAGCTACAAAAACTGGAAATACACCAGGTGTGACAAAAACACAACAATGGATTAAATTATCATCTGAGTTTGAACTATTAGATACACCAGGTGTCTTATGGCCAAAATTTGATGATAAAAAAGTTGCTTATCATTTAGCAATCACAGGAGCAATTAAAGATCATATTTTGCCATTGGATGATGTTTGTCAATATGCGGTAGAGTTTTTAAAAGAAAATTATTTTTATGCTTTAGCATCAAGATACCAAATTACAAAAGCGATGACTTTTGCTGAAATGCTTGATCAAATTGGTAAAGTTCGTGGTGCATTGCTTAAAGGTAATGAAATTAACTATGATCGTGTATATCAAATTATACTAACTGATATTAGAGGATATCAATTAGGGGGGCTTTCTTTTGACAGATTATGATTTATACGCTTATGAAGAAAAGCTTTATAAAATGGGTATTAAATATATTGCTGGTATTGATGAAGCAGGGCGAGGTCCATTAGCTGGTCCAGTGGTTGCAGCTGCAGTAATCTTAAAACCGGGAAGTCATTTAGATCTTGTTGATGATAGTAAAAAACTTTCAGCAGCCCAAAGAGATAAAGCTTTAATACAAATAAAGGAAAATGCATTAGCAATAGGTATTGGTATTTGTTCTGTTGAGGAAATTGATCAAATTAATATTTATCGGGCTTCAAAACAAGCAATGATATCTGCTGTTAAACAGTTAAAAATAAAGCCAGAATTTTTATTAATTGATGCGATGCCTATTGAGTTAAGTATGCCTTCAGAATCTATTATTAAAGGTGATCAAAAAAGTGTGAGTATTGCTGCTGCATCCATTGTTGCAAAAACAACAAGAGATCGTTATATGCTAGAAATGGATAAAGTGTTTCCTGAATATGGATTTGCTAAACATAAAGGCTATGGGACAAAACTTCATAAAGAGATGTTAGAAAAATATGGCTATACACCAATTCACAGAAAATCATATGAACCGATTAAATCTATGGTGAAGGCAGGCATAAAACCATATGAAAAAACTTCTTGATTTGGATATTAAAGATTATCAGAAACAAGATCACATTATAAAAAGAATAGCTGTAAGAGCAATCATCTATGAAAAGCCTTTTCTATATATGATACAATCTAAAAAATATCAAGAGTATAAATTTCCTGGTGGCGGACAAAATACTGGGGAAACATTGATTGAAACACTTAAACGAGAAGTGTTAGAAGAGGCGGGTATTATATTAGATGATGATGTGGTTGCTTATGGATATGTTGATGAAAAAAGAAAAGCAATGATTGAAAAAGATTCAATATTTCATATGACATCATATTATTATATTTGTAAAATTAAAACATTAACAGATTATAGACATTTAGATGCTTATGAAAAAATATATGGCTATGAATTAAAAAAAATACATATAGATGATGCAATTAAGCAAAATCAAAAATTGATTCTTATAGATAATACACAGTTTAGTTGGGTATTTAGAGAATTAGAAATATTAAAAATGATTAAAAATGAATTCTAGATAATTCATTTTTTTTAAAGTATTTATGCGTTTTTTCACATAAAATAAAATAGTTAAGAAAAATATATATATATTTATATATATGTAAAATAGTGAAAGTTTTTCACTTGACTTTCATTTATTTGTTATTATAATAGATATGGAAATGGAGTGTTTACATGAAAGAAAAACTTATCATTGTTGAATCACCATCAAAATCAAAAACTATTCAATCATATTTAGGTGATCATATAACAGTTTTATCATCTAAAGGTCATATTAGAGATTTAGCAATTTCTGGTAAAGATGGTTTAGGAATTGATATTGAAAATGATTTTCAACCATCTTATGTACCAATTAAAGGAAAATCACAAATAATTAAAGAACTAAAAGCTGCTGCTAAGGGTAAAGATGTATTGATTGCAACTGACCCCGATAGAGAAGGAGAAGCAATTGGTTGGCATTTAGCTCAAGTATTAGATCTTGATATGAATGATGAAAATAGAATTGTGTTTAGAGAAATTACAAAACAAGCGGTCACAGAAGCATTAGAACATCCTAGAAAAATAGATCAAAATTTGGTGAATTCTCAAGAAGCAAGACGTATTTTAGATAGAATTATTGGTTTTAAATTATCAAAATTGCTTCAATCAAAAATTAAATCAAAATCAGCGGGTCGTGTACAATCAGTTGCATTAAAGTTAATTGTTGATTTGGAAAAGGTTATTGAAGCATTTATACCGGAAAAATATTATGAATTGGATGCAAAATTTGCTAAATTTAAAGCAGATTACGTCATTCCAAGTAAGACAAGACTTTCATTAGAACAAGCTACAAAAATTAAAAATGAATCTACAAATCCATTTATTGTAAAAAATATTGAAACAAAAGATTCTATAAGAAATCCAAAAGTACCATTTATTACATCAACATTACAACAAGATGCCATTAATTATTTATACATGAGTGCAACAAAAACGATGAGAGTTGCTCAAGCGTTGTATGAAGGTGTTGAGATTCATGGTGAAATGATGGGTTTAATTACTTATATGCGTACGGATTCAACAAGACTTGCTGCTCCATTTATTGCTGAAGCAAATCAATATATTGAAACAAATTATGGTAAAAATTATCTTGGTAAATATCGTGTTACAACAAGTGAAAATGCGCAAGATGCTCATGAAGCT